>JBAVYG010000019.1:0-14848 GCA_049698675.1 Terriglobia bacterium | reverse complement strand
TCCACAAACCAGGGCGAGATTCCTCGCTACGCTCGGAATGACACGGGCCTCTACTGATAACTGACGACTGATAACTGATGACTAGATCCTCTTGAACGCCTTCTGCAAATCCTTCATCCCATAGCGCAAGACGGTCGGCCGGCCGTGAGGGCAAGTCATCGGGCACTCCGTCTTAGCGAGCGCTTGGAGCAGCCAATCCATCTTGTTCTTGTCGAGGGACATGTTCACCTTGATCGCCGCGTGGCAAGAGACCAAGGCAGCGATTTTGTTTCGCAGGACATCCAAGGACACGGTCCGCCCCTCTTGCCGGGCGTTGTCCAGGATTTCGCGCATCAAGTCTCCCACATCGTCCGTGCGAGTTTCTGTGGGCGCGGCCTTGATAGCGATGGTTCGCTGGCCAAAGGGCTCGACCTCGAACCCGTTCGCCGCCAACTCCTCCGCGATCTCCTGGTAGACGACCTGCTGCTCTGCCCTCAATTCCAGAATGATGGGCATTAACAGCCGTTGCACCGAAACCTTTTTCTCCTGTCGCATACGGACGTGCCGGTCAAACAAGACCCGTTCATGGGCAGCGTGTTGGTCCACGATCCACAGCCCTGCCGAATTGGTAGCCACGATGAAACTCTCCTGGACCTGGCCGAGAGGTTGAAGATCCACCGGCAACTCGCCCGGCGCCGCAATAGCTGGTGAAGCCGCTTCGCGGGCGGCCAAATCAGCTTCTGATCGTGGTACGGCGGGAGCGTAAGGAGACAGCGGCGCCTCGAGTGGGAGCCGATCCGTCTGCGGCTCAGGCCGAGGAGGAGAAAGCCTGAAGGGCGGCGCTGTAGGGGCACGCCATGGCGCGCCCGTGCGCGAGTGCTGAGCGCCTTGGCGGACGCCGGGCTCTTCATCGAGTCTCTCTGCAACCTCCGCAGCGTCGGTATCCAGGGGCATCCCTCGCGACGACTTGGGTATGGGGAAGGCTGCAACCGGCCGGGTCGCCAGCAGAGCCTGGCGAATGGAATCCCGCACCAAGTCATGGATGAATCCCGAATGGCGAAACCGCACCTCGACTTTGGAGGGGTGGACATTCACATCCACTTCCACCGCTGGCAGCTCAAGAAAGATCAAGGCCACGGGGAACACACTCGAAGGGAGAATGTTGCGGTACGCTTCCGCGATGGCGTGGAGAATGAGGCGGTCGCGGACCAGCCGGCGATTGACAAAGAAGTAGATGTTATTGCGGTTGAGCTTGTGCACCTCTGGGCGGGAAGTGAACCCGAAGACGCGGACCAGTAGGGCTTCGGTAGAAATTCCCTCCTCCTCGGAGTCCAGCGCAGCCGGAAGCGGCATGCGCCGCTCCACCGGAGCAATCTCCACCAGTTGCTCGAGGATTTGGGCGCCCATCACTTGGTAAACGCGCTCGCGCAGGCTCGAAACCGGCGATACATTCAAGATCTCGTTGCTTAGCGAAACCAGCCGAAAACTCTTGTCAGGGTGTGCGAGCGCATAATGCGTCACCAGGCTCGCAATGTGACCGAGTTCCGTAGATTCGGACTTGAGGAACTTGCGTCGCGCCGGGGTGTTGTAAAAGAGATCGCGTACTTCCAGGCGCGTGCCCACCGGCCACGCCACCTCCTTTACATCGCGCAACCTTCCCCCCGCCATCTCCAGGCGCGTGCCCGAGTTCTCCGAGGCGTGCCGGGTCTCGAGCACCAGCCGCGAAACCGCAGCGACCGACGGCAGCGCCTCGCCGCGAAAGCCCAGAGTCGAGATTTCAAACAAGTCTTCGGCTGAACGTATTTTGCTGGTGGCGTGCCGCTCGAAGGCCAGCAAGGCATCGTCGTGGCTCATGCCACATCCGTCGTCCACCACTCGGATCAGGCGCTTCCCCCCCGCTTCGACGGACACTTGGATGTGACCTGCGTCGGCGTCCATGGAGTTCTCAACTAACTCCTTCACCACTGAAGCGGGACGCTCCACGACTTCGCCGGCGGCAATCTTGTTGGCAACTGCTTCGGGGAGGATGTGAATGGTGGACATAAGTCGAGGAGTCGAGGAGTCGAGAAGTCCGGCACGCTGTAGCGGCGATTTTACATCGCCACGTACAAGACTCAAAAGAGGTCCAGAGTCGAAAATCGAGGAGTCGAAAGGCGAAGGCTCCCCCTTGGACTAACCCTTTTAACCTTCGACTTCTCGACTCCTTGACTCCTAGACTCCTTGCCTTTTTCAACCTTCCTTTGCGATTTCCAGCCCCAGCTCTTTAAGTTGCTCGGGTTCAACACCGGCCGGCGCCTCACACATCAGATCTACCGCGCTGGCCGTCTTGGGGAAGGCGATTACCTCGCGGATGTTCGACTCGCCTGCCATAAGCGCGAGGATGCGGTCGTAGCCCAGCGCAATGCCACCGTGGGGTGGTGTTCCGTATTCCAGCGCCTCCAGAAAGAAGCCGAACCGCTCTCGGGCTTTCTCCTCCGTCAAGCCCAGAACGCTGAACACCCGCCGCTGGATGTCCAAGCGGTGGATTCGGATTGAACCGCCGCCGATTTCCGACCCGTTTAGAACCAGGTCATACCCCAGCGCCTTCACAGAGCCCGGATCGTTCTCGAGCGCCTCCAGGTCCTCCTCCCGCGGCGAGGTGAAAGGATGGTGCATGGCGGCGTAGCGCTTCTCGCGCTCGTCGTATTCGAACATGGGGAAGTCAATCACCCAGACGAAGCTCCAGGTGCCGGGCCTGACGAGGCCGAGCCTTTCGGCCAACTCTACCCTGAACCAACCTGACGCTTCGTCGAGCTGATGTAGCCTGAGGCGCGAGAGTTCCTCGCAGCCGAGGAGCACGATGAGGTCGCCCGCCGTAGCTCCGGTGGCACTTACGACGCCCCGTAAGCATTCCTCGCCAACCGTCTTGGAGAGCCGTGACTGAATTTCGGAATCCCTCAATTCCAGGGTAGCGAAATTCCCTACCCCGAGCGTCTTCAGTGGAAGCTGGTATTTGTCCATCTGGCTGCGCGAGATTTTGCCGGCCCCACCTGGAATTCGAAGCGCTTTCACCGCCTTGAACCCCCGTAAATTGGCCAGGGGATTTCCAGTCACCTCGATTCGTTTCCAGGTCAGGTCGATTCCCAGGTGCGGCTTATCAGAGCCGTAGCGCTCCATCGCCAACTCATAGCTCAGGCGCAGGAATGGCCGCTGGACCTGCACCTCAACGAGCGCAAAGAGCTTCTCCATCAGCCGCTCGATGATCTCGAAAAGCACCTCCCGCTGCGGGAAGGCCATCTCGATATCCACTTGCGTAAACTCCGGCTGGCGGTCCGCGCGCAGGTCCTCGTCGCGAAAACACCTGACGATTTGAAAATATCGGTCAAAGCCCCCGATCATCAGAATCTGCTTGAAGAGTTGCGGAGACTGCGGCAGGGCGTAGAAATGGCCGTGATGAAGGCGGCTGGGCACCAGGTAGTCGCGCGCGCCTTCCGGCGTCGAGCGCGTCATGAACGGCGTCTCAATTTCGCTGAATCCCTGCTCGCAGAGATGCTGGCGAACCACCTGACTCGCCCGGTGCCGAAGCCGCAAGTTGCGCTGCATCCGCCCCCGCCTTAAGTCCAGGTAGCGATAACGGAGCCGAGTCTCCTCACTCGTCCGCGTCTCGTCGTCGATGGGAAAGGGCGGAGTTTTGGACTCGTTAAGAACCAGAAGCTTTTTTGCTTTGACTTCAACCATGCCCGTAGATAACTGTGGATTAACAGTTTCCGCTGAGCGCAGTACCACTTCGCCTTCCACACCCACCACGTACTCGGGCCGGACTTCATCCGCCCGGTCATGTGCTTCGCCGCTGATTTCAGGGTTGCAGACGACCTGCGTCACGCCGGTATGATCGCGCACATCCAGAAAGATAATGTTCCCCAGGTCCCGGCGGCCATCAACCCAGCCAGCCAGAAAAACAGTTTGCCCCGCGTGCTTTACGCCAAGCTCGCCGCAATAATGCGTCCGTTGTCGGTCACCAAGAAGGTCCAGTTTCAAGTTCACCACCGTAATAAAATTATGAATTATGAATTCTGAATTATGAACGAAGAGAAGACCCCAGTACGGAGCGTGGAGCCTCAGGTCCGAGTTTCATAATTCATAATTCAGAATTCATAATTTCTCTTTTAAGTACGATGCTATAGTTTCCGGCTCCATCTCCTGCTGCTCGCCGCTGGTCATGTCTTTCACCTGATACCGCCCGCTGGCGAGCTCACCCTGGCCAATAATGATGGCAAAGCGCGCCTGGAGCTTGTTGGCGACGCCCATGGCTTTCTTGATTTTCATGGGGTCGTAATCGATCTCGACACTCAAACCTTGCGCGCGCAGCTCACGCACCAGGCGTGCCGCCGGGGGGAGCGTGGCCTCACCCATCCAGACGACGTAAGCCCCGAGCGGGGCCTCAGACTTGAGCACAGCCGCCGCCTGGACGGCCAGAATCAGGCGGTCCTGGCCGATCGAGAAACCGATGCCCGGGGTGGGCGGGCCGCCGAGCATCTCGGAAAGCCCGTCGTAGCGGCCGCCGCCGACCACCGCGTTCTGCGCGCCCAGAGCGCCGCTGGTAATCTCAAAGGTCGTTCGTGTGTAGTAGTCGAGCCCGCGCACCAAGCGCGGCGTAACCTGATAGGCAAGGCCGCGCGCCTGAAGTTCGCTCGTGACGCAGTCGAAATGCTGGCGGCACTCGGGGTCGAGATGGTCGATGATCTTGGGCAGCTTCTCGATGATGGGCTGGTCCGCTTCCACTTTACAGTCGAGCACGCGGAGCGGGTTCGTGTCGGCGCGGCGCTGGCAATCCGCGCACATCGAGGCTTTCACGCTCTGGAGAGCCTCGCGCAAAACATTCAGATACTCCGCGCGGCACTTGGGGCAGCCCACCGAGTTGAGGAGGAGTTGATACTCGCGGATGCCGATGCGCTCCAGGAACAGCGCCAGCATCTCCAGGACTTCCGCGTCAACCAGGGGGCTCTGCGAACCCAGAACTTCCGCCCCGATCTGATAAAACTGCCGGTAGCGCCCTTTCTGCGGGCGCTCGCGCCGGAACATAGGGCCGAGGTAGTAAAGCTTGTGAATCCCGCCCTGATTGTAAACACTGTGCTCGATGTAAGCGCGCACGACGGAAGCCGTGGCTTCAGGACGCAGCGTCAGTGATTCCTCGTCCCGGTCGCGGAAGGTATACATCTCCTTCATCACAATGTCCGTGTCCTCGCCCACGCTGCGGGCGAACAGGGCTGTCGCTTCCAGCACCGGGGTGCGGATTTCGCCGTAATGATAGGCGGCAAACACGCGATGGGCTTCTGCCTCGACACGCTGCCAGAGGCTTGTGTCGGGCGGCAGCAGGTCGCGCATCCCCTTGACGGAGCGAATTGGTTCAATTCTCAGATTCACAGTCAGCGTCAGCCCACTCAGACGGTTCGCCGCCGGATCGCAAACCCTTTGAAATTATCATAGGCACAAGAAGCCCTGCAAGGAATTAGCAGAATACGCAGAGCCGCGTCAAAGTCCCCGAAGGGTAAGATCCCAGAGCCTCTCTTTCCCCGACTTTGACGCGACCCTGCCTCATTCCCGAGGTGTTGGCACAAATTCGAATGGCTTACCCTCCGCCCATGGTCTGTAGCCCGCGGCGAACCGGATGCGTTCCTCGAGCGGCGGGTGGGTGCACAGCCAGAAGCGCACGAAGGGATTGGGATCGGGATCTTCCAGGTCTTCTTCACCCAATGTCTGAAAGGACTGAACATCTGCGGTGTTGGGGTCAGCTACAATCCCATAAGCCACTTCCAAGCCGAACTGGTCGGCTTGGTGCTCGTAATGACGCGAAATTCCATTGAGGGCCGGAGAGGCGACAAACACCAACACCGTCAATACAAGAAGCACGATGGGGAGCGACGCGAGATCCCCTATGCCCTCCACCCCGGTTCGGATGTCATTGTGAGTCAAGAAGTCGAGAGTCGAAGGTCGAGGAGTTGAGAGCTTCTCGACCCTCGACTCCTCGACTCCTCGACTTGTATCACAGGTCGTAGCGTTCTTACGCCCAACAATCCAGTTTAGGACCACAAACCCCACGTAGAACAGAACCAGAAAAAGCGTTTCATCGAGCGCGAATTCCTTGGGGATGTGATGGAGCACGTAGTGACCGGCTTCGTGTCCGAGCACCAGGAGCGTTTGGTCGGAGTTCAGCTTCTCGAGCGTGGTGTCCCACACCACCACGCGTTTGCTGCTGCCCAAGCCGGAGACATAGGCGTTCACAAGCCTCGTCTTGGCGCTGGCGTTCATTTCGTAAATGCGCGAGCGGGGAATCGTGAGGCCGGCGTGTCCCAACATTTTCTCGATGCGGTCGGTCAGAGCGGGCTGGGTCTTCTCGAGAGGTGTGAAGCGGTAGAAGAGCGGCTCCACCACATACGGCTCGATCAGGATGAAAGCCAGCGTGATGGGAATTGAAGCAAGCCAGAAGTAAAGCCACCAGCGCCGCGGACTCCGCCGCACCAGCCAGTAAAAAACCCAAACCAGAATGATTCCCGCCACGGCAGCAAGGCCAAGTCCCTTCGCCCAGTCGGCCATCCAGGACCCAAAGCCCTGCGTCGAGAGGCCGTAGCGGTGTTCAAGCGTGAAGCCCCAATAGTAATCAAGAGGGAACTCCAGAACTCGCACCGCTGCCAAAAAGAGCGGGGCAAATAAAACGCACTGCACGAAGCGCCGCGCGGAGACCCGCCGGACCCATTCTCGCAATACCACAGCGAGTCCAATCCGCCAAAAGAAACCATAAATGACAAGGGAAAGCGCGAAATCTGCAAAATACAAGAGATACTGAGCGCGCGAATAAGCGATGGCTTTCGCCCGCTTTTCAGGCGTCAGGATGTAATGTGCCTCTGCCTGCGCTGCCCCAGCCGGTTGTTGACCTGCTGTGGCCTTGGACTCCATCGCTGCCACAGGCTGAGGCGCCGCGGGAGGTGTAGGATGTTGCGAAGTTGTTCCATGTCCGGGCAACCCGCACAGGCCAAGAGCAACCAGCAGCAAGCCGAACTTCATCATCAAGGCCCTGTTCATCGCTAAACCCGCGGCAAAACAATGCCCTTCTGTGCCTGGTACTTCCCTTTCTTATCCTTGTAGGAAGTCTCGCAGAGTTCGTCCGACTCCAGAAAGATGATTTGGCACAGGCCCTCGTTGGCATAAACACACGCCGGCAGGGGCGCGGTATTGGAGATTTCAAGCGTTACAAACCCTTCCCATTCCGGCTCCAACGGCGTCACATTGACAATGATTCCGCAACGCGCATACGAGGATTTCCCCACACACACGGTCAAAACGCTGCGAGGAATTTTGAAATATTCCACGGACCTCGAAAGCGCAAACGAATTGGGGGGGATGATGCACACCGGCCCCTTGAATTCCACGAACGCACGCTCGTCAAAGTGTTTAGGATCCACAACAGTACAATTAACATTTGTAAATATCTTAAATTCGTCAGCAACTCTTAGATCATAACCATAGGATGAAACGCCGTAGGAAATCACGTTCTGGCGCACCTGGCTTTCCACGAAGGGCTTGATCATGTCGTGTTCAAGAGCCATTTTGCGGATCCAACGATCATTCTTTACCGGCATATTAGAATATCCTCGTTTGAGTTTGGTCGCCGTCGCACACGAAGCAAAAGTGACACCGAACCTGCCCGGGAGCGAAAACTGACCAGCATCATAATGCAGGAGAAAATTCTTGACAATGCCGAATCCACTCTCTAGGATTAAGACCTGTATTTTCAGGAGGTTCGTTTGATAAAGCTGGATATCATTAACGACGTCGTCAGTCGCACAGGTATCACCAAGACAAAAGCGGAAGTCGCTGTCGAGACCGTCTTCGAGGCCATGAAGAAGGCTCTCGCCGGAGCCGACCGCATTGAACTTCGTGGTTTTGGTGTCTTTAACGTAAAACCCCGCAAGACCGGAATCGGCCGTAATCCCAGGACGGGCGCAGAAGTAAGCATTCCGCCAGGCAAGGCCGTGCGCTTCAAACCCGGCAAGGAACTGCAAACGCTCCCCTAGACTATTTACAGACTCAGACGAGCAGGCGAAAATAGATTTTTTCGCATCCTTTGCTATGGGCGATGAGTTCTATATCCGGCCTGGCCCCGGGGAGCCGTTTCGGGGGCCAAGTGTGCCACGTGTGGAACCGCCGGCGCCTTGGCGGTTCGGCCGGCCGTGGCGGCGATGGTTCAACTCGCCTATCTTTCATTGCCTCCTGTTTCTCCTCACGTTTCTGACCACCCTAGTCGTGGGCGCCCACATCGCCCTGAATTACGAGCATAACTTTCCCGCCTTCGACTGGGATATCTCGCGCGCTTTCTTCGCGGGCATCCTCCATAACCCGGCCACGCTAACGCTCGGGTTGCCATTCTCCCTCACGCTTCTCAGCATCCTGTTGGCGCACGAATTGGGACACTATTTCACTTGCCGGTATTATGGTATCCAGGCAAGTTATCCCTACTTTATCCCCGCTCCGACCTTAATCGGAACCATGGGCGCTTTCATTCGAATCAAAACTCCCATCACCACCCGCCGTGCGCTTTTCGATATCGGGATCTCCGGCCCGCTGGCGGGGTTTATCGTCGCCATTCCAGCTCTGGTAATAGCAGCCTTGAACTCCCAAGCGGTGACGCCGATAAATATTCCGGACACCATCACGCTGGGCAACCCGCTTACCATCGTGCTTCTGGGCAAAATCTTACGGCCCGGCTTAAACCCCGCCAGCATCTCTTTGCATCCCATAGGCTGTGCAGCCTGGGTGGGATTATTCGCTACCGCTCTCAATTTGCTTCCCATGGGGCAACTCGACGGTGGCCACATCCTCTTTGCGGTTCTGGGCGAGAGGCACAAGACTGTTTCGCGGGGACTATTCCTGGCACTAGTCCCACTCGGAGTTTTCTGCTGGGCCGGCTGGATGGTCTGGGCTGCCATCCTGCTTGTTCTCGGTCTTCGTCACCCGGTGGTGATGATTCCTTCAGAACCGCTCGATAAGGCGAGGAAGGCCCTTGCCCTGGTAGCGGCATTGATCTTCCTTCTCACCTTCGTCCCCACACCGTTTGCAGTACGGTGACGAAATTCGACGCTCGGAAACCGGCCCCCAAGGTGGCGAAGCGCTTGGACAACCCCTTGCGGGGTTGGGGCAGGCTTTGAGGGGATCGCCGACCGTGGGCTTGCGCCCACGGCTACTCACCGTGCACCGCTTCGCGGTGAAGGTGCGGCCGGGATTCGAATTTCGATTTTCGAATTTCGAGACTTACATGATGCTGACGGGGTCCACATCGATCATCACATCGCGCGTCTGGACCCCCGACTGCTCGCAGTGATCGGCCAGTTGTTTCAGCAGCGCATGAAGGCGGGCGCGTGAAACCGATTTGAGCAGGAACTGGATACGATAGCGGCGCTCCACTTTGGCCAGGGGAGCCGGTCCGGGACCGAGAATTTTGATGCCTGGGAACTGCCCTTCGACCTTGGTAAAGAATTCTCCCATCTCCTTCGCCACCTGTGCGGCCCTCTCCAGCTTCTCGTGCTGGGCCACGACGTTGGCGAGAGCGGTGATGGGCGGATAATGCATCATGCGGCGGAAACCCATCTCCTTACTGAAAAACCCGTCATAGTTCTGGTCTGCGGCAAGGCGAATGGCGTAGTGATCGGGAAAGAAGGTCTGCACAAGAACACGGCCCGGGGCGTCACCTCTGCCGGCGCGGCCGGCCACCTGGGTCACAAGCTGGAAAGTGTGTTCTGCGGCCCGGAAATCGGGCAGGCCCAGCCCAATGTCCGCAGATACCACGCCGACCAGCGTAACGCCGGGGAAATCATGCCCTTTCGCGATCAATTGCGTACCCACGAGGATGTCGATCTTCCCCTCCCGGAAATCCGAAAGCACGCGGAGGAACTCGCTGCGGCGCCGGGCCACGTCGCGGTCCAGGCGGGCCACCCGCGCGCCGGGAAAAAGCTCGGCGAATTTCTGCTCGAGCTTCTCCGTTCCCTCGCCGACAAAGTGGAGGTACTCACTTCCGCAAACCGGACAAACGGAGGGAACAGCACTCGAGTAACCGCAGTAATGACAGATCAGGCGGTGCTCCCGGCGATGATAGGTGAGCGAGATGGAACAATTCACGCAGCGGACCGTCTGGCCACAGCTCCGGCATAACAGGAACCACGAGTAACCGCGCCGATTGAGGAGGAGCATGGTCTGCGCAGAGGCTCGAACCTGGGCCTCGATTTCCCCCTTCAAGCGACGTGAGACGGGCACTTGCGTGTGCGTCTCGCGGAACTCCTGCCGCATGTCCACGATCTCGACCGCAGCCAGTTTCCTGCCCCCCATGCGCTCTTCCAGTTTCGCCAGGTGGTATTTGCCCTGCCGCGCATTCCAGTAAGATTCCAGTGAGGGCGTAGCGGAGCCCAGAAGAGCAATGGCGCCAGCGAGTTGTGCCCGCACAACCGCCACGTCTCTTCCGTGATAGCGCGGCGTTTTATCCTGCTTGTAGCTCGAATCGTGCTCCTCATCCACGATCACCGCACCCAGGTTCGCGAGAGGAGCGAAGACGGCAGAGCGCGTTCCCAGCACCACTTTTGTTTCGCCGCGGCGGACGCGCCACCAGGCATCGTCCCGTTCCCTTTCAGTCAGTCCGCTGTGCAGCAAAGCGACCTGTTCTCCAAATCTCGAAAAAAACAAGGATTGCATCGCCGGGGTAAGCGAAATCTCCGGCACCAGCATCAGGGCGGACCGGCCTCGCTCCAGGCAGCGGGCAATCAGGTGAAGGTAGATTTCTGTTTTCCCACTCCCCGTAACGCCGTGCAGCAGGACGACGCTGAATCCTCCGGAATCTAGCCGGGGGAAAAGATCATTGAGGACGTTGGACTGCGCGGGTGTTAGTGAAGGGGGGGCTTCCATATCGCCCTCCGGAAACCCGCCCTCTTGCGGCCCCGATCGCTTCCCGAGCCACGACCCGCGCGGGCCTGCTTCGCCAAGTTCTATCAATCCCGCCCGGCTGAGCGTGCGCAAGTTGCCGAGGTGCGCGCGGGCGGCTTCAAGAAGCGGGCGGTGATCTTGGGCAGGCCCCTCTCGTTCGAGCGCCTCGATAATTCTTCGTGCGACGGGAGAAAGCCGGGGCGGGCGTTTCGGCAAGGGTCCTGCCAACCGGACGGCAAAAGCCTTCCGTCGAGTGCGCTCCCTTTCCACTTCCGCGACCGTCACCCATTTCTGTGCCAGCGCCCGCTGAAGCGCGCCGGGGAATTTCTTGTCGAGGATCTCAACCGAAGCCCCGGGACGCCTGTCGAGGTATGCCAGCAGAGCGACTTCCTGGCTTCCCCGGCTCTCCTCCAGCAGGCTGGCCTGGAGTTCCTGCATCTTTCCCCTTCCCTCATCCGTCAGGTGGACAAGCCGAGCACGCCGAGTCTCGTGTCGCAGCGGCAACATGGCACGGAAGACTTGCCCGGGTGGAGCAAGGTAGTAATCTGAAATCCAGAGCCCCAGCCTTACGAGTTCCGGAGAGAGGACAGGTTCGGGATCGAGTGCGCGCAACGCCTCGCGCACCTCGATTCCAGGCGCCAGCCGGCCTGTTGGACGGAGCACGATTCCCGTCGCCTTGCGGGCCGCCAAGGGGAGCAACACACGCTGGCCGGGAGAAACTGAAAGAGAATCCGGGAAACGATAAGTGAGCGGATGAGGGATGGCCCCCATCACCGCTACATCGAACAGAGAACCTTGCGGCTTTTTTCGTTCTCGATCCACGTCGGCATTCTATGCCAAGGGAGTCCTACGAGTCGAGGAGTCGAGAGTCGAGGGTCGAAAAGTTCTTAACTCCTCGACCCTCGACTCTCGACTTATCAGGGCGAGATTCCTCGCTCCGCTCGGAATGACAGTGAAGGGCTCGGAATGACAGAGACGTCCGTGCCACATCCGCCTCGCGAGTCACACTAGGCTGGCGCGGGCGCGCGCCGCCACGAGGTTGGTGTAGAGATTACCAAGGCGATCCAGCATCTTGATCGCGGGTGAAAAATTCCTGCGGTTGATGTGCTCAATGTTGAGCCCGAGGGGCGGCGGGTCAGGAGGCAGATTGTCGAAAACATCCATCAGGATGCGCTGCGCCAGGTCGAGCGACCTCTCCAGGCACGTCTCGGTGGGGGCCGTGGCGCCGTCTTCCGAGCCCAGCAGGAAACGATCGAGATCCTTGGGGATGTCAGCCCCCAGCCAGCGCAGGAACTGCAAATCGCGGCGGTGGCTGACCGGAGCGAAGCTGAGGAAAACGCGCGCCTGCACACCATTGAGCCGCTGGATGAGCCACACCACGTCATTCGAGTCGAACAGAATCTGCGAGGTGAAGAAGTCGATACCCGCCCTGGTCTTGACGCGAATCCGGTCGGATTCGTTCTTTCGGCTGGGAATCGTGATTCCGCCCAGCATTATCGGCAGTCCCTCCCTCCGCACCAAGGCTGCGGCCTCCATGACGTTCGGCCCGGGATAGCGGAGCTCGGTGGATTCGCCGCCCACCAGCACGAGGTGCCTGAGGCCCCATTCCAGGCAGGTCTCGCGGAACCATATTTCCGGCTTCGGGTCATGGACGACCACGCGGTTAAGAACCACGTCCGCTTCCAACTCGCGCTGAATGCGTGAGCCAAACAATCGCGGCTCCACGCGCGGCACAAACTTGCTGGTTCGCTCCGTCCCACGATCTTCGTCGTGAATTTCCGGAAGGTTGACCCCGTCCACGAATTGCTTCACCCTCCTCATTTCAGCAAGGGATTCGTTGATTGCCCCCGGTTGATCCGCCGCCGGCGGGACCACCTCAAAGAGCGTCACCGGAATAGAAGGGTTCAGTATTTTTTCTTGCAGCCTCATCGATCGATACCTGCGTTGCCAGCCTGCATTGCTCGCCCCTGTCTACCCTTTACTTTAGCCCGAGCAGGCGAAAACCGCAACCTTGCGCGCTCAGGGTTAATGTCCCGACTCTGCGGATGAAGTTCGGCATTTGTGCTAGAGAGAACATGGTGCCCTAGCGCAAAGGGCGGAAACACCAAAGCTCTTCTCCGCGTCTCAGCGCCGCGGCGTTGAGCCTTGTTTTGGGTTGCCGCCGCAGGCCGCGCTGTAACACACGAACCCGGGCCTCGGGCAACGAAACGTTGTATATTTGGATTTCGACTGCCCATGAGTTCCTCATCCGCTCCCGTGCTCGGCCAAGCTCTCCAGAAGCGGCTGGCATTCACCGCAACCGCGCTGGTGCTCTGCATCTCGGCCTGCAAGCTCCTTGTGCATTTGTATGCCGGCCGTCATTACGGTTACTTCGTTGACGAACTGTATTACCTCGCTTGCAGCCGCCACCTGGATTGGGGTTACGTTGACCAACCTCCCCTGATCGCCGTGATCACTTGGCTGGCGCGCTCTCTGCTCGGGGATTCCCTCCCTGCAATCCGGTTCTTTCCGGCGGTTGCGGGCGCGGCCGAAGTTGCTCTCGCGGCTCTGATCGCCCGCGAGCTGGGCGGGAAGCGCTTTGCCCAGGGTCTGGCTGCCATTGCGGCCCTGGTGGCGCCGGGCTTCCTCGCCGCCGATAGCCTGCTGACCATGAACGCGTTCGAGCCGCTGTTCTGCCTGGGTTGTGCCTACCTGCTCATCCGCATCATCAAAACCGGCAACCCGAAGCTCTGGATCTGGTTCGGCATGGTGTCAGGAGTCGGGCTCGAAAACAAGTACTCTATGCTGATCTTCGGGGCCGGCATCGTGGTCGGCCTGGGGTTGACTCCGCAGCGCCGCGCGCTCTCGAGTCGCTGGCTCTGGGTCGGCGGCGCGCTCGCTTTCCTGATCTTCCTGCCGAATCTGCTGTGGAACATTCAGCACCACTTTCCGTTCCTGGAATTGCACGCCAACATCCAGCGCAGCGGGCGCGATGTGCCTCTTGGGCCGTTGGCATTCCTCGCTCAGGAAATCCTGACGCTGCTTCCCTTGACTCTGCCCATCTGGCTCGCCGGCCTCTGGTTTTACTTCTTCTCGAAACCAGGCAAACCGTTTCGCGCGCTGGGCTGGGCATGGGTTTTCACAGCCGCCGTTATCGTGACGCTGAGCCCGCGGGTCTACTACCTCTATCCCGCCTTTCCGGTTCTGCTCGCCGCCGGCAGCGTGATGTGGGAAGCGTGGTTGGACCAGCCGCGACACCAATGGCTGAAACTCGCCTATCCCGCCCTGATGGTTGTCTTCAGCGCCCTGTTCTCCCCCCTCGCCATTCCGGTCCTGCCTCCCGAAATGTACATTCGATACACGAAGGCGCTGCACCGCCAGCCGCCCAGGATTGAGACTCACCGGCTGGGCCCGCTGCCGCAACTCTACGCCGACCAGTTCGGTTGGGAGGAGATGACGGCCACGATCGCGCGAGTCTACAACAGCCTGCCGCCGGAGGTTCGCGCCAAGACCGCGATCTTCGGCCAGAATTACGGCCAGGCCGGCGCCATCGATCTCTTCGGTCCGAAATACGGCCTGCCGCCCGCCATCAGCGGGCACCAGAACTATTTCTATTGGGGACCGCGACAATACACGGGGGAGAGCATGATCGTGATGCAGGGGCAGCAGCAGGACCTTGAGCGGCGCTTCGCCAGCGTCGAGAGGGTCGCCAGCGTCTATCACCCCTACTCCATGCCCTACGAGCACTTTGACGTCTTCTACTGCCGCGGCCTCAAACAGCCCCTGAAGGAAATCTGGCCGCAAGTGAAAAACTGGGACTGAAGTAGCCCCCCACGATCACCACCTTGGGCTTTTTCGGACGCAGGGTCGACCCTCTGCGCCAACTCCATCGCCCGGCGCAAAGAAAAGCAGATCCCTCTCCCACAGGGCGGGATCAGGATGACAT
>JBAVYG010000018.1:0-7344 GCA_049698675.1 Terriglobia bacterium | reverse complement strand
GATGGACACCGTCCTGAACCTTGGCATGAATGACAAGGTCGTGGAGGTGTTCGCCCGCAAGACCCACAACCCTCGTTTTGCCAACGACAGCTACCGGCGATTCATCCAGATGTTTGGCAACGTGGTAATGGAAATCCCCAAGCAAAAGTTCGAGCACGTCTTCGATGGCCAAAAGAAGAAAAAGAAAGTGAAGCTCGACACCCAGCTTACCGCTGAAGACCTGAAGCAGGTCATTGCGGAATACAAGCAGGTGGTTCGCAAGGAAGCTGGCAAGGACTTCCCGCAGGACCCCCAAGTGCAGCTCAACATGGCCATCGAGGCTGTGTTCCGCTCCTGGTACAACCCGCGCGCCCAGACCTACCGTCGCCTGAACAAGATTTCTGACGACCTGGGGACTGCCGTAAACGTCCAGACCATGGTTTTTGGCAACCTGGGCGACACCTCGGGGACCGGCGTGGGATTCACTCGTGACCCAGCTACGGGAGCCAAGGAGTTCTATGGCGAGTTCCTGATGAACGCCCAGGGTGAAGATGTCGTGGCAGGGGTGCGGACTCCTGTGCCCATCAAGGAACTCGAGAAGATCATGCCGGAGGTTTACAACCAACTCCGCGAATTCACTACCCGGCTCGAGCAGCACTACAAGGATGTTCAAGACTTCGAGTTCACTATCCAGGACGGAAAACTTTACATGCTTCAGACCCGCAACGGAAAGCGCACGGGTCCCGCCGCGGTGCGAATTGCGGTGGAGATGGAGCACGAAGGCCTGCTGACCTCGAAAGAGGCGCTGCTGCGCGTGGAGCCCGAGCAACTCAATCAGTTGCTTCACCCCGTACTCGATGAATCAAAGCCGTTGAATGTCCTGGTTACGGGGTTGCCGGCATCCCCGGGCGCGGCAGTTGGGCACGTGGTGTTCACCGCAGACGATGCGGTGGTGATAGGGAAGACCCAGCCGGTCATCCTGGTGCGCGGCGAGACTGTCCCGGATGACATCCACGGCATGGAAGTGGCGGTCGGTATTCTCACTTCTCGCGGTGGAATGACGTCTCACGCCGCCGTGGTAACGCGCGGCATGGGCAAGCCTTGCGTTGCAGGCTGCGGCGGAGCGGAAGTGGACGAAAAGAACAAGCTGCTCAAGATCGGAACCACGGTACTCAAGGAAGGTGACTGGATTTCGTTGGACGGATCAACGGGGCGGGTCATTGAGGGCAAGTGCAATCTGGTCGAACCCGATCCGCGCAGTGGGGTTTTTGCCGAGTTCATGACGTGGGCCGACGAGGAGCGGCAACTCGGCGTGCGCGCCAACGCTGACATCCCACGTGACGCTCTAGCCGCAGTCCGCTTTGGGGCCGAGGGCATAGGGCTCTGCCGTACGGAGCATATGTTCTTCGCCAAGGAGCGACTGCCTCATGTGCAGCGGATGATTATGGCGTGCAAGGAGACCCAGGATCCCAAGGAAGCGGCCGCTTATGCCAAGGAGCGCCGCGCCGCATTGGCCAAGCTGCTTCCCATGCAGCGCAAGGACTTCCACGGGTTGTTCAAGGCCATGGCGGGGCTGCCCGTCACCATCCGTACCCTCGATCCTCCCCTGCACGAATTCCTTCCCAAGCGGGAAGAGCTGATGGTGGAGATTGCCACCTTGGAGGCGAAGGGAAAGAAGGGTCCTAAGCTACGCCAGCTCAGAAAGTTACTGGAAGTAGTTGAAGGTTTACATGAATTCAATCCCATGCTCGGTTTGCGCGGCTGCAGGCTGGGAATCATGTACCCTGAGATTACTGAAATGCAGGCGCGGGCCATCTTTGAAGCGGCCTGCGATTGCAAGAAGAAGGGAATCGAGGCAAAACCCGAAGTGATGATTCCTCTGGTTGGAGATGTGAGAGAACTCGAGCTCCAGAAGGAAATCGTGGACCGCGTGGCGGGCGGAGTATTCGCCAAGAAGGGCGTCAAGGTGGAATACCTCGTCGGAACCATGATCGAGCTGCCTGCCGCAGCGCTCTCCGCCGGCGAGATTGCCCAGCAGGCGGAGTTCTTCAGCTTCGGGACCAACGACCTCACCCAGACGACGTTCGGAATTTCGCGCGATGACTGCGCCAAGATCATCAATGCTTACGTCAAGCTGAAGATCTGGCCAGCGGATCCGTTTGCGGTGCTCGACCCCAAACGCGTGGGCAGGCTGCTGAAGCTCGCCACCGTGGAAGGGCGGGGAACCCGCAATGACCTGCATGTTGGTATTTGCGGCGAGCATGGTGGCGACCCGGCTTCGATTGAGATTTGTGCCGAGGCGGGGCTGAATTACGTTAGCTGTTCGCCTTACCGGGTGCCCATTGCGCGTCTGGCGGCAGCCCAAGCGGCAGTGAAGAAGCAGGCGGCTGCGGCGTACACAACCGCGTAAGGGGAAGGTGTCAGGTGCCAGGTTTCAGGTGTCAGGGTGCATGGCACTGCCACTACAGTGGGTAGTGACGAGCAGAAGCGCAGGTTTCAGGTGTCAGGTTCCGGGTGTCAGGCACCCGGCAAGCTCGAGTATTACTTTAAGCTTTGAACTCTGACCTTATGAAACTAGAGTATTAGTTTCATCCCTGCGACGGTCACGTCTTACAAATGATGCCGGTACCCAGCGCGGCGTGCCCTGGCACCTGACACCTGTTCTTTTGCTTGTCACTGTTCTTGAATGTCGGCGCGTCGACATCGGGTAGTTGGCGAAATACTCTGCCGCCTGCCCTGACACCCGGCGCCTGAAACCCGTCCTTCCGCTCGTCACTCATCCCGCCACGGCGGGGCTTGGTGACTCGGAGGAAGGAACTGGAAAGCGAGGTAGATCATGAATAAGATGAACAGACGGAAGTTCATCGGAGCTTCCACCGCAGTCCTGGGGTTGTGGAATCTCCCCAGCCGGATCACAAGCGCAAAGGAGGGCAGCGGAGGTGCGACGCCTCTTCCCGGAGGGAGCGCTCAGACCGCTGCCCACACCTTCGGTTACAAGGGGGAGCACTTCCTTCTGGACGGTGAACCTCTCCTTCTCATATCAGGGGAAATGCACTATCCGCGCGTGCCACGGCCCTACTGGCGTGACCGCATGCGCAAGATGCGAGCGCTGGGCTTGAACACGCTCTGCACCTACGTCTTCTGGAACTTGCACGAGCCCGAGTTGGGCAAATTCGACTTTACCGGCAACCTCGATGTGGCCGCGTACTTGCGCATGGCGCAGGAAGAGGGGTTATGGGTGATGCTGCGGCCCGGTCCGTACATTTGCACGGAATGGGATTTTGGCGGTCTTCCCTCCTGGCTTTTGTCAACCCCTGACCTCAAAGTGCGGACCACCGACCCGCGCTTCCTCGAGGCGGCGGCAAAATACTTGCGGCGGGTGGGGGAACAACTGGCGCCCCTGCAAATCACCCGCGGCGGCCCGATCATCATGGTGCAAGTGGAGAATGAGTACGGCTCTTTCGGCAACGATCATGATTATATGAACGCCATTCGGAGGATTATTCGCGACGCCGGCTTCGAGGTGACTCTGTACACCGCCGACGGGCCGGAAAACCTGGAGGGGGGAACGCTGCCGGACCTGCCTGCCGGGGTCAACTTTGGGCAGGGAGATCCCGCACCGGAGTTCGCCAAGTTTGCCAGGTTCAGGCAGGGCGTCCCGCGCATGTGCACCGAGTACTGGGATGGCTGGTTCGACCACTGGGGAGAAGAGCATCATACCACTTCCCCGGAAGGAGCCGCGCGGGGGTTGGACTGGATGTTGTCTCGCGGCATTTCGGCGAGTCTCTACATGGTTCACGGTGGCACGTCCTGGGGTTTCATGAGTGGCGCGAACTTTGATGGAACCTATCAACCGGACATCTCCAGTTACGACTACGATGCACCGCTGGACGAGGCAGCACGGCCCACCAGGAAGTTCTTCCTGATGCGCGAGGTGATCAAGAAATACCTGCCTACCGGCGCGCAATTGCCTGAACTGCCGGCCCCGTTGCCGATGATTGAGATCCCACCCTTCGAGTTAAGGGAGGCAGCGGCGCTGCCTGGCCTTCTGGGCAAACCGGTTCTTTCTGAACGGCCGAAAACCATGGAGGACCTGGGGCAGCAGTACGGATTCGTTCTTTACCGGAAGAGACTTGCGAGGCGAGTTAAAGCACGGCTTGAAATCAAAGGGGTCAGGGACTACGCAGTCGTCCTTCAGGGGGCAAGGCGGCTGGGCGTGCTGGATCGTCGTCTTAAGCAGGAATCACTGGAGGTGGAGCTGGAAGGTGGCGAGCCGCTGGATATTCTCGTAGAGAACATGGGCCGCGTCAATTTCGGTCCACGTTTGGTGGATGACCGGAAGGGAATCGTTGGACAGGTTACGCTTGCCGGGTCGGAGTTGAGTGGATGGGAGAATTATCCTCTGCCGATGACGGACCTTTCCGCGTTGCACTTTTCGAAGTCGAACGTGAAGGGACCCGCTTTCCTGCGGGGCCAATTTGAATTGTCATCCCTGGGCGACACTTTCCTGGACATGCGAGGGTGGGGGAAGGGATATGTTTGGCTAAATGGGTACAACCTTGGGCGGTATTGGAAGATTGGGCCGCAACAATGCCTGTTCGTGCCTTCGCTGTGGCTAAGAAAGGGAATCAACCAAGTTATCGTGCTCGACCTTGAGCCGACAGATCACCGTACGCTTCAGGGCATCAAAGACCCGATATGGTCAAGAGGAACGGCGTAATCCACATCGATTCTACAATGCAGTTTTGGTGAATAGATAAAGTATTGGTTTAAGTCTAGTTTTTCAATTGGCAATCGCCAATCAGCCCCCCAGGGCGGGGCGAAGAAGAGCTAGCTTTTGCCTGCGAGCAAGGGCCGGGCCGTTGCACTAGGCGCCAAGTTCATCGCGCGGTGCGAAGAAAAGCAGATACTTCGCTGCGCTCAGGATGACATGTCATTCTGAGCGGAGCAAAGCGTAGCGAAGAATCTGCTTTTGGTTGCGGCGATGCAGCGCTGTGTGACTAGCGGAGAACTTGACGCCCCTCCCACAACCTCATCAGACAAAGGGTTCACAGGCTCCGTTGGCCACCCCACCAGTAAGGCATAACTCAAGTGCACGCAACGAGGCAAAAGCTTGCCGGAAAACTGCCAAATCTTCCCGGGCGGATACAACTCTTGGCGCCAACTTGCAATCCAATCGCTGGGTGGCGAATAAGAGGGTGAGGATGGGACGGTCGTCATCAGACGATCAGAGCAAGAACAAGCGGCAAGCTTCGGGTCGCGGGGGATCGCATAGGGAACATAGAACTGTTGGGATACGAGTTTTTTTGACGACCTGTTAAAGTGATATAATAAAGAAGGCCTAGCCACCAGGAGTAAATCTATGAGCAGATCGCGAATGCAAGTGATAGTGCTTGTCGCAGTATTCTGCCTTGCCGCCCTCCCTCTGCGTGGCGGAGACGACAAGAAGGACGTCGACGAGATCGGGAGCCGGAAGGTCGCGCACAAGAGCATAATCTCAGAGGAAAAAGAAATTGCGATGGGGAAGCAGTACTCCACTGAAATCGAGCGTTCCGCAAAGTTGCTCACCGATCCTGTGGTCAACGAGTATATCAACAGAGTGGCGCAGAACGTGGCTCGGAACTCCGACCTCAAGATTCCCCTCACGGTGAAGGTGATCGACTCACCGGAGTTGAACTCCTTTGCCTTGCCCGGCGGCTTTCTCTACGTCAATACCGGCTTGATTCTGGCCGCAGAAGAGGAAGATCAGGTGGCGGGAGTGATTGGGCATGAAATCGCGCACGTGGCCGCGCGCCACTGGGCAAGCCAAATGACCAAGATGACCGTGGCGCAGTTTGCCATGATCCCGCTCATCTTCATTCCCATGTCCTATCCTGTGTACATGGGTGTGATGGAAGCTTACATGAATGGTGTGCCGATGGCCTTTTTGAAGTTTAGCCGGGGCTACGAGGCGGAGGCGGATTACCTGGGGATTCAATACATGTACAAGGCGGGGTACGACCCCAACTCCTACGTGGCGTTCTTTGGCAAGGTCATGGAAGAGGAGCGACGGGTCCCCGGAACTGTACCCAGCGTTTTCGCGGACCACCCACCCACCGGAGACCGAATAATCAAGTGCGAAGAAGAAATCAAAGAGATTCTGCCCAAACGCGAGCAGTACCTCGTGTCAACCTCGGAATTTGACGATGTAAAAGCCCGGCTCCAACAGGTGATCAGCAACCGGAAGAAACTGAAGCCCGGCGACTCCGGAGGACCCACTCTGCGCAAGCGCGAGCCAACTGACCAGACAACCACTCAAACCCAACAACCAGGGCAGGGTACGAGCACTAGTGGAGGCGACGATCAACCTCCCGTACTCAAGCGCCGGGATTAAGACTTTCCATAGCCAGTTCATGAATGGCCGTCCGCGCGCGCGGGCGGCCGGTGGCTTGCGCCCGCCGCAATCGGCGCAGGATTGCGTCCCGTGCGTGGGAGTCCGGGTGTCGCAGGTTGTTCAAGGCCGAATTCGGATCCGGAATTTGGGTTAAACGTGAATGTCTGGGGAATCAAGAATGAGGCTAGGCCGGTGGGGAAGCGATTCCCAGCTTCCGCAGTTCTTCAGAATAGTATTTTCTGTACAGGATCTCCCATTCACCGCCGCCCTCCGGAATGGTTCGCTTTTGGGAGGCGATGCGGGCCTTCACGATCTGGTCGATCTTCTCTTCGTCGTGCATGAGATCCGTAAGGATCTTGACGACTTGCTGGCGGATGGTGTTGGGCTCCTCATATATTTCCACTTCGTCCAGAGCCTCGATGGCGGCTATGACTTGGTGCGAAACCTGAACGATTTTTTCATGACTCATCTTCATAGTCGAAAGACCCGCAGCCTCAGAGAACAACCTTGCGCTGGCGCACCAACTCCTTCTTGATGGCCTTAAAGGCGTCTTCGTAGCTGGCCCCCAGCTCTTTCATCTGGTTTCCGTGTTCTTCCAGGATTTTTCGCACTTCGTCGTTAATGCGGTCCTCGAGGCTCAACTCTTCAAACATCACCTGGTTTATAACCTCGGTGACGTATTCCGGCTGTTCATAAGTGATAAGCCCGTCGTCGCTAAGACGCTTCAGAACCTGCTTGGCCATATAGGTGACGTACTCGCGCTGAAACTGCATAGAACCGGAAGCCCTCTCCTTGACGCTGACGACACGCTAGTGTATATTTCAGAGGTCGCAGGTGTCAAGGTTCGCGTGTTGTGGCTCGCCCTTGCATCCGGGCGGTCCAGGGCGGTTAGCTCAGTTGGCTAGAGCGTCTGCCTTACAAGCAGAAGGTCATCCGTTCGAGCCGGATACCGCCCACCAGAGGAATCGAGTCATTGGTTCATTGAGTCATTG
>JBAVYG010000017.1:0-3899 GCA_049698675.1 Terriglobia bacterium | reverse complement strand
GGAAAATTGTAATGAACCAATAAACCGGGAAGCCGTGATATCGCGGTTGCTTGAGCATCAGTCCCGCGTCCTGCGCAATTCCATACCGGCCTTTCAGAATCACCACGTTGACGACAGTGCTCCAGATGCTCCAGACCACGCCTCCGGCCAGAGCGCCCAGGGCCACACGACGTGTGTTGACTGCTGCCATGAATCACCTCACCTGAATTGAAAGTCTTGGGGAAAAACTCCAACGGACGCTCATGATACGCGCGCAACTGCGGAAGGTCAAGCAATAGCACCATGTTCGAAAATCTTCGTGCCCTGCGGCGAGTTTCTGCAATCATCGCTTGGCCGAGGATCGCGGGAATTGCCGATTTGCGATTGGTGATTGCTGATTGACAACGGAGGAAGTTCCCAAACCACTTTTTCAATCGACAATCAGCCATCGCCAATCGGCAATCATGGCACCCGCGTAATGGCTCCTTCCGATGCGGAGGAGACCAGCGCGGCATATTTGGCAAACACACCTGTTTTGTACCGCGGCTCGGGCTCACGCCAGTTGGTCAATCTATTCTTGATCTCCTCATCGGCCAGTTCAACATCGAGGCGTCGCTTCTCGATATCGAACACTACCACATCGCCATCGGCAAGCGCCGCAATGGGACCGCCGCGGGCGGCCTCGGGAGCCACGTGACCCACCATCAGGCCGTGCGTCGCGCCGCTGAACCGGCCGTCGGTGAGCAGCCCGACCGAGTCGCCCAATCCCTCCCCGACCAGCGCTCCCGTCACGCCCAGCATCTCGCGCATGCCCGGGCCGCCCCGTGGGCCTTCGTAACGGATCACGAGCACATCTCCCGCCTGGATGCTCTTGCTCATCACAGCACGCATGGCGTCTTCTTCACAGTCAAACACCCGCGCGGGCCCACGATGGTAAGTTCTTTCGTACCCCGCCACCTTTACGACGCAGCCTTCCGGGGCGAGGTTCCCTTTCAGGATAACTAGCCCTCCGGTTCTCTTAATCGGATTCGAGACAGGCTTGATCACGTCCTGGCCCGGCGTCTCGATGGCTAGCCGGGCTTCCTCAGCAACTGTTCGCCCGCTGGGAGTCTGTTGAGACCCGTCGATGAGTCCCGCTTCCAGGAGCTTCTTGGCAATCAGGGGGATTCCGCCGGCCCGATGGACATCCACGGCAAAGTACCGCCCACCCGGCTTCAAATCGGCAATAATGGGTGTGCGCGAGCTGATGGCGTCGAAGTCATCGATCTGGAGCGGAACTCCGGCCTCCCGAGCCATGGCCAGCAGGTGGAGCACGGCGTTGGTTGAACCACCCGTCGCCGCCACACTGGCAATGGCGTTCTCAAACGCTTTCCTCGTAAGGATGTCGAGTGGCCGCACGCCTCGCCGGAGCAAATCCATCACCATCTCGCCGGTTCGGTAGGCAACTTCATTCTTCAGCGGGTCCAGGGCCGGCACGCTGTTTCCGCCCATGGGCGAAAGGCCGATGAATTCCATCACCGTGGACATAGTATTAGCCGTGTATTGGCCGCCGCAGGCGCCGGCCGCAGGACAGGCATGGTCCTCGAGGTCCTTAAGCTCGGCGTCCGTCATCTTCCCCGCGGCATGTGCGCCCACGGCTTCGTACACGTCTCCTATCGCCACGTCGTGCCCCTGGAACCGTCCCGGCGCAATCGACCCGCCGTACAGGACAATGCCCGGCACGTTCAGGCGAATCAGGGCCATCGCGCCTCCGGGGATTGTCTTGTCGCATCCGACCAGCGCCACCATGGCGTCAAACATGTGGCCGCGGCCCAGCAACTCGATCGAGTCTGCGATGACTTCGCGGCTCACCAGCGAAGCCTTCATACCTTCCGTGCCCATGGTCACGCCGTCGGAAATCGCAATGGTGTTGAACTCCATGGGCGTTCCACCCGCCGCCCGCACGCCTTCTTTCACTTTTGCGGCCAGGTCGCGGAGATGGAAATTGCAAGGCATGGTTTCAATCCAAGTATTCGCGATGCCAACAATCGGCTTCGCCAAGTCAGCATCGGTAAAGCCAATTGCCTTGAGCATGGCCCGAGCGCCCGCCCGGTCTCGCCCGTCGGTGATGGTGCGACTACAGTGCTTTGGATCAAATGGCATTCTTGCCTCCAGGGTAATCAGCCTACGAAATGAAATCCGGCTCAAAGCTAAACTGCAAATGTTCGCAGATTCGCCGCGAAGCAGCAAGCATCGTTTTCATAAGGAGGGGTGAGGGAGCTAACTGAGTTGTTGTCGAGCCTCCTCGAGGGCGCCAATCAAGGCTGCAATATCGTCGCCGCTTGTCCGGTAGTTGGTGATGCAGGCGCGAAGCACGGGCACTGAGTTGGCCAGGCGGGTAGTTGAAATCCAGGCTTTTCCAGAGCGGACAACTTTCATGGCCACCGCGTGCAAGTAGGCCGCGGAGCGGCCGTCCGCATGCCGCTGGTCAATGAAGCAACAGAGGGGCAATGGTGTTTCGTTAACGACCTGCCAGCCCGAGGCTTCGAGCTGCTCCCGCAGCAGCGCGCCCATGGCCACCATATGGCGGATGGCCGCGGCGTAGCCCTCCCAACCGGCTACGGCCAGCGAGAGAAACACCTTCAGACCTATGGCCCGGCGGGACCACTGGATCGAGTGCATGCAGGGATCGACCACGTCCAATTCCGCTGCCTCGCGCGGCATATAGGTTACGGCTGTACGGAATGTTCGATCGAGGATTTCGGTGTGCCGAGTGATATAGATTCCCGCGCCCATGGGCACAGAAAGCCACTTGTGCGCGTCGAAGGTAAGGGAATCCGCGCGCTCGATGCCCTCCAATAGAGGACGCAGTTCGGGGACCAACGCTGCCGCCCCGCCCCACGCCGCGTCCACGTGAAGCCATAGTTTTTCGCGCGCGGCCACCTCGGCGACGGCGGCAAGGGGATCAATCGCCCCCGCGTTGGTGGTTCCCGCAGTTGCGACCACCATGAAAGGCGCGAAGCCCTGGCCACGGTCCTGGGCGATTCTCGAAACCAGGACTTCCGGATTCATGCGCAGGCTGTCGTCCACTGCAATCTCGTGCACGGCATCCGTCCCCAGCCCGCACAATCGAGCTGTCTTCAGAATGGAATGATGCGCCTCTGCGGAAACGTAAAGAACGGGCTGAGCGGCAAGCGCCCGGACGCCACGGCAAGAGAATTCCGGAAACGCCTGCACCAAAGCCGTGAGGACCGCCGTATGGTTGGCTTCCATGCCGCCTGAAGCAAAAGTTCCATCGGTCTGCGCGGGGTCGTAACCAAATCGAGCGCCGAAGGCGCGCACCAGATGCTGTTCAACCTCGATGGCCAGTGGGCTGTGGCTCCAGGCGGCGAGTTGGGGGTTGAAGGCCGCAACCAGGGCGTCCCCAGCGATGCCCATGGTGGTCGGCGCGGGGTTGAACAGTCCGTAATAGCGCGGATGCGGGGTGTGGGTTTGAAACTTCCACAGACCCTCGACAAGAAAATCCAGGGCCTCGAAAGCATCCATCGGCGCGGAGAAATCGAAGCGCGAGAGCAGGGCGCGGAGCTGCACGGGATCGAGCGGAGGGGTGACTCGGCCGGTCTCCAGCTCAGTGGCGTAGGTTTCAATAGCGTTCACCAACTGCCGCCAAAGCCTGGCGCGAGTCTCAGCATCAAGCATCAAAGCCGGGGCAGCCATGTGTTATTCCGATTCTCCATTCTTGCGCGCCGCTTCCCACGCAAGCATAGCCTTCTTTCGAGCCGCTCCCCAATGATAATCACCTGTAATCCCCATCTTGTGGATAGCCCTGTGGCAAGGAATGAGGAAAGATATGGGGTTCCGGCCCACAGCGCTGCCCACAGCTCGTGCGGCCGACGGCTTCCCAAGTTGGCGCGCCAGGTCTTCATAGCACACCATGGAAC
>JBAVYG010000016.1:0-3091 GCA_049698675.1 Terriglobia bacterium | reverse complement strand
CCCGCGGTGCCCTCCCGCCTCTTGCCCTGCTCGCCTCTCATGGCTCTTTCATAGAACTTTTGACAGAACCGATTTCCCGGGGTAAGGCGAGGCTACCCGAGGTCCACCTAAACAGCCGCAGTCTATCACGAAAGGCTGCCCCTGCACACAAATTGACTTTGCCGGTGGGTGGAGGCTGCCGGACAGAAGATACACGCGTGTGCGGGGAACCATGAGGGGGGAGATCTCACTTGACGCGAAGGCGACTTTTCAGGCCGAATCTTTAGTAGCGGCGGAACCTCTTGACGCGCAGCGACCTGCGGTGAGACGCAGGCGAATAGATTCCTCTGCGACCACATGAGAGCATTTTCGGAGTGCGGCTACACGTCCACAGGCGGTGAAACGCGCCATGGAGCGATGGCCAATGGCGGACCCGCAAATTGCCTGCGCAGCATCGCAGGCGACAGCTTGGGCAGCAGATCTTACCCCTTAGACGGCCAAACCCCACCCCATCGCATTCGGTATGGATATTCTCCCTCGTCGGAAACAGTTTTGGCGTATTCTAATTCTGTCTTGTACTTCAGGAAACGTCTTGACAGCTCCGTGATGCAAAGGAGCGCTATGTCGGAGCCAAGGACAAGAACCGGCCCTCTCCGAGAGGGGATTGAGTACCAGGACCTCTATGGCGTCGCTGTCCTCGTCGGATGGCTTGAACACCCGAAAAGATATGCGTGGGTCAAGTTCGAGGCTGACGAATTCGGCTCTCTTGATGATATCGCGGCATGTACGCCAGGAACAGATCTCCTGCTCATACAGATCAAACATTCAATCAGCCCGGATTTGCCTGAGGCGGGGCTGTCCCTTGCGGAGGTACTCCACACGCCGTCCAGCCAGACCTCTAAGCGCAGGTCTCTGTTCCAAAAGTGGTTCAGCTCGTGGCGCACCGCAAGAGATGGCGGACAATTCACCTCCATTCGCGCTCAACTGCTCACGAACCGGCCTGCGGCGATTTCGCTCCTGGAATTGACCTCTTGTGACCCGAAAACTGGCACCCTCAACGTTGACCCAGACAAAGTTGCCTCTATATCCTCCGGACAGTGGGAAGAGTTTCTTCGACAGGCTCAGAATTCTCAGGAGGATTTGAGGCAGTTTCTCTCAATCCTCGAGCTCCGTTTCGACTCACCGGAAATTGCCGTTCAGCGCACAGCTCTCCAAATACGAGCGCGCAATCTAGGCATCACCGAAACTAGCTATGCAAGTTTGGAGAGTGCCGCCAAGGAATGGGCGGCCAAACGTGACCTGCCTAGGTCTGGCGGGTTTATCCATTTAGATGATGTCAGGCTTGCTGCCCAATGGGCCATTCCAAGAGGCCTGAATCAGGGGTTCGAGGTTCCTCGAGACTTCGTACCGGCGCGCGGCAGGCTCGTAGAACACCTTATCGACACCTTCAGGGACATTAGAGGGGGAACCAAAGTGGTTTTTGGTTCCCCGGGCGCTGGGAAAAGCACATTTTTGAGTGACCTGTTTGATAAAGTGCGGCAGAGTGGGGTTGTTTGCATTCGCCACCACTACTTTCTTCAACCGAAAGATCCGGACCGTATTAAACGTCTCACCTACGACCGCTCCAGCGAGGCGGTGCTTCACGACCTCTTACTAATGATTCCCGATGTCCTGCCGAACTTGAACCCGAGACCAGGAGCATTTGGGGGAATTCTGCGTACCAGCGCACAATCCCTCGCCGATCAAGGGAAGACAATCGTTTTGCTTGTTGACGGGTTGGACGAGGTAATCCGTGAGGCTGACGCTTGTGAACTCCGCGAGTTCCTAACACAAGTTCTACCACCCGTGCGGGGACTTTGGCTATTGTTCGGAACCCGACCGCTCAGCGAGCAGCGGGTCGCCTCGCTTATTAAACGAGAAACCTCGGAGGACGATTGGATTGAGGTTCCTCGGTTCGGGGATGAAGAGTGCCGCCGTTTGCTGGAATCCAACGCCGAAGAAATCCAGATAAATGAACATCAAGTCGACGAGTTCACCAGGAGATTCCTGGAGAGCACGCAAGGCCACCCGCTGCACGCTCGGTACATGATCGAAGCCCTCAAGCAGATCTGTAAGGGAGGGTTTGCAACTGCCAGTGACATAAATCGGGTTCCGGCTTACGGCAGCGGACTTTCTGATTTCTACGCGCGCCTGTGGGAAACCCTCACTTACGAAGCCAAGGAAGTGGCCAGCCTCCTCGCACTTGCTGCCTTTGCTGTGACCCCACCGCAAGTCGTTGAAATCCTGGCGGTTGGGGGAGTAGCCCCTTCGGATTTGTTAGAGGCAATAAACGCACTCAGACCATACATCAACGCACGATCGCAGTACGTCGAGTTATTTCATTCAAGCTTTCAAGAGTTTGTCCGGAGTACCGATGAGTATAGCTCCACGAAAACCGTCCTACTTGCTAGGCTCGCCGAGTGGCTAGAATATCACGCTCCTGAACCTCTCCGCTGGGGACACTTAAATCGAATTCGCTATTTTCAAGGGGACGCATGCCCGCTACTTGAAACGGTGAACCGCCAATGGGCGGTCTCGGCCTTGGCAGACGCGCGTCCTTTCGAAGAGATTATTGACCAAATTGATTGGGCTGCCCACGCTTCAATGGAACGAAAGGCGTTCGGCCCCGCATTCGTATTTGATCAGCTCTCCGAGTACATTCAGCAGAGCCGCCAATTCAACGACGACCTTTGGGATCGTATTGATGTCATGGCGCGGAGAGTGACCCATGGCACTTCCCTTGATTTGGTGAATGGTCGTCACGAGATTGCGCTAAGGTCACCCGATTTCTTGAAGGAGATCAGCTTTGACCTTTCCAAAAGCGGGCAAACAGAGACCCTGGAATCCGTATTCAAAGAGCTCAACCAACGAATAGCGCGAAAAGGCCCGCAAACCGGCGGAGCTCCTGGAGACGAATGGTGGCCAAAAGCACGTGCCCTTACGATCGTGGCTGCGCTTGTAAGGATTCCTGTGCCCGTCGTCGCTAAATGGGCCGTCAACTTTCGACAAACCGGTCGGTCGACCGATTTGTTGGAATGCTATACCGAAACACTCGCGAGTACCAGGCAAATGA
>JBAVYG010000015.1:0-3387 GCA_049698675.1 Terriglobia bacterium | reverse complement strand
CCCAAACCCTGGTCGCGGCGGGGCGAACTTGGGCCGCAGGTCACGAAGCTTTTGCGCCTGTTCGGCCGTCAAGACACGCCGAGTGGCCAGCAACATTTCCACATGGGACTTTTCCAGCTTGGCTCGCGCCTGAGTCACCTTGTCGATCTGCGCGAGCACCTGCGCTTCGTCGGGCGGGTCCGTTTCCATTTGGAGCCGCAGGACCGCATCTTGTTTTTCCAAGTCGGCGCGCAGGTCAATCTCTTGGATTTGGTGATCCTGGGCGATTTTGTCGAGTTTCCGGACTTGATCATCGCTGATATGGAGTTTCTGCACCACTTCCGGATCCTTCCACCATCCCTGGTCCCTGCCAGGATGCATGCCCGGAGGACCCCCTGCGGGCGGATTCATCATCGGAGGGGGCAGGCCTTGGCTAGGGCCGGGAGCGGGTGGAGCCGGCTCCTGTGCCATGGCCTGCCCGCAAAGCACGATTACGAGAGCGAAACTGACGATGGTTGCCTTCATTGGTCTAACCTCCTTTGTCTAACCCCATTTGAATCCCCCCACGTAAAGGGAATATGTGCGTAAAGAAGAGAATTGTTAAGCAATGGTAAAAATCGGTCGGGGTGCTCACATCCCGGTGCTAAAATGCCCGCAGGTTGACTATGTCGGCCCGAAGCCACAATTCCGTAGACTCGCTCGTTCCAATTCTTATCGTGGATGATGACGTGAAACTTTGCCGCCTGATTCGCGAGTATCTAGAGCCACTCGGGTATGCGGTGACCGCTGCGCACACTGGGCCGGAAGGTCTTGACGCAGCAGTCCGCGAGCCGTTCTCCGCCGTCATTCTGGATGTGATGTTGCCGGGAATGAACGGCTTTGACGTGCTGCGTAGCCTGCGCGCCAAGTCCAACGTGCCGGTGCTGATGCTGACAGGCCGCGGCGAGGAAGCTGACCGTATCGTGGGCCTCGAACTCGGTGCCGATGATTACCTGCCCAAGACGTTTTCGACACGGGAATTACTGGCCCGGCTCCGCGCCACGATTCGTCGTTCCAAGGTCACGCGTGTGCAGGAGGAATCCCGCGAGGGGGAAGTCGTCGTGGGTGAACTGCACCTTGACCCGGAGGCGCGCCAAGCCGTCCTTAGCGGTCAAGCCCTGCCCTTGACGGCCATAGAATTTGATCTCCTGATGTCGTTGGCCAAGGCGGCGGGCCGCGTCCGAACGCGCGAGCAGCTCCTGAATGAAGTCGCGGACCGGAATTTTGATGTTTTCGATCGATCGATTGACGTGCATATTTCGTCTCTGCGCAAGAAGCTCGGAGACGATTCCAAGTCACCCAAGTTCATCATCACGGTGCGCAGCGCGGGCTACATGCTGCGCAAGCCGGAGTCGGAAGGGCTGGCATGAAAGCGCGCGTCTCCATCTCCGTCAAGATTCTGCTGCTTTCATTCTTGAACGTGTTCCTGCTGGTGCTGGTTTTTGCCGTCTTTGTCCGCATTCAGTACCGTCTTGATCTGGGCTCGCTCCTCCTCTCACCGGGACGGGACCGCATTCTGGCCGTCTCGCGGCTCATTGCTCTGCAATTGCCGAACACTGAGCGGAAGGATTGGGACCGGTTGCTTGCGGGCTACACTTCCACAACGCATGCTTCGGCGTGCCTTTTCAACGCCCAGGGGACCCAACTGGCAGGGCCCTCGGTGACTTTGCCGCAGGCTGTGTTGGCAGAGGTGCGGCGCGATCACGGTCCGCCCATGGAGCCTCCCGGCATGGGTCCCGCGGAAGGCATTTGGCAATCGAAGCGTGGACCCGGCTCCGCTGGTGCGCAGGCTGCTCCGGGCACAATCCCCGCTGGCGGCAGTTGGCAATCCTCTTCCGCTCACTCACCGCCGCCACCGCCATTTCCCGCGTTCCTGGTCAGAACCAGTCCACCCACTCGCTATTGGGTGGGCGCTCACGTTCCCATCTTCGATCGATCCACGATGAGGGCTGATGAGACCACGCTGGTGTGGACGTTCCCGTCGCTGTGGACGAATTCCTTTTTGTTCGACTACACACCCTGGCTGGCGACGGCCATCTTGGTGATTTTGGTTTCCGCAGCTTGCTGGCTGCCCCTGATTCGAGGTCTGACACACTCCATTTCCCAACTCACGGCCGCTACCGGAGCGATTGCCGAAGGCAAACTCGAAACCCGGCTATCCCTCCGCCGCCGCGACGAACTCGGCCAGTTGAGTGAAGCCATCAATCGCATGGCGGAGCGTCTCTCCGGTTTTGTGCACGGCCAACGGCGGTTTCTCAGTGACGTGGCCCACGAACTCTGCTCCCCCATTGCGCGGATTCAGGTATCGCTCGGAATCCTGGACCAGCGTGCCCAGGACAATCAGAAGAAGTACGTCGACGGTGTGCAAGAGGAAGTGGAGCACATGTCAGGACTCGTAAACGAGTTGCTGCTCTTCTCTCGGGCGCAGCTCAACACACCCACCACTCCTTTGACCCGCGTGAATGTTGCGGAGACGGTTCGGCGCGTTCTCGGGCGGGAGGCGGGCGAGGGGGCCCACGTCGAAACCCACCTGGATGAGCGTACGGAGGTCATGGCCCATCCGGAATACCTCTTCCGTTCACTCGCCAATGTGGTGCGCAATGCCATTCGTTATGCGGGGGAGTATGGCCCCATCATCATCTCGGCACAGGAAAAGGACGGCAGGGTTTCCATCACCGTCGCCGACCATGGTCCGGGCATTCCCGAGGCCGAACTCGAAGCGGTCTTCAAACCCTTTTATCGGCCGGAGTATGCGCGTCAGCGGGAGACGGGCGGCGTGGGTTTGGGCTTGGCGATTGTGCGAACCTGCATCGAAGCGTGCGGTGGCGCCGTCCAATGCCGCAATCGGTCGCCCAGGGGCCTCGAAGTCGAGATCAAACTCCCGATTGCGCAACCGTGACTCTCGGGCTTATTCAGCTCCCGGTTTTCAAAGGCTCGAATTCTCCTTGGACTCCGGCCCTCAACCAACAAGGCTCAATGAGGCGATCGTCCTCCTTTGTCAGTGGCCACGACGACCCCGCTCGCCCTATGGAGCGGGACTTCGCGAACGAAGATAATGCCCCCCATGCGTAACCGCGAGGCCAGACTATCGTCCCAGCGACGTCGGTGGAGACCGCTCTTTCGACCCACGGTTGAACAGTCGGGGCGCCTGAGTGCTCAGAAACCCCCATCCAACCAATGATTCTCGGATACTCGAATGTCCCGCAATCGGATGTCGCCTTCCCATCGACTATCCCAGCGCGTGGCAGGTTTCCGGCGTGGGAAGGGCGTTTATCATTCCAAATCCGGCGAAGTACGCAGCATAGTTTCCGAGTGCCCCGTTTAACCGGTGCAATCGGAGGCAAACCTCAATGCCGCGATGCAGATGGG
>JBAVYG010000014.1:0-23910 GCA_049698675.1 Terriglobia bacterium | reverse complement strand
AACACCAAGCAGGAGATCAACGCGCTGGCCGCGGGCATCCAAAGAGTGAAGGCTCTTTTCGGGTGAGCTGTAACTTTTGACCTTTAACTTTCGACTTTGGACTTATTCCTATGTCAGAACTCGACGGACTTTATCAGGAACTAATTCTCGATCACAGCAAGAAACCGCGGAACTTTCATCCCATGCCGGATGCCGACCGGCACGCGGACGGTTACAATCGCCTCTGCGGCGATAGGTTCACGGTTTATCTGAAACTCCAGGACGACCGGATTACCGACATCAGCTTCCAGGGTACCGGCTGTGCCATTTCCACTGCCTCCGCGTCGATCTTGACGGAAATTCTAAAGGGGAAGACGCGAGCCCAGGCTGAGGCTCTCTTCGAGACCTTTCACGACCTCGTCACCGGCAAAAACCAAGCTGAGGGCGAGACTCCGGCCTTGGGGAAACTGGCCGCTTTCTCGGGCGTCTGCGAGTTTCCGGTCCGCGTCAAGTGCGCCACCCTGGTGTGGCACACACTTCGCAGCGCGCTCGACGGCGACCAGAAAGCGGCCATCACGGAGTAAGAAAGAACCATGGATGAGCAAGCACCCTTAACGGTTTCGGAGGCCATCGCGCTTCAGGACAAGATGGTTGCGGCTTTGCGCACCTGCTACGACCCGGAGATTCCGGTGAATATCTACGATCTCGGACTGATTTACCAGGCCATCGTGGATACCTCCGGCCATGCTCTCGTGAAGATGACGCTTACTGCGCCGGGCTGCCCTGTTGCCGGCTCACTCCCGGGAGAAGTCGAAGATAAGATTACCGTGCTTCCCGGCATCAAGAGTGTCAAAGTCGATGTGGTGTGGGACCCGCCGTGGAGCAAAGAGATGATGTCCGAGGCTGCCAAGCTTCAACTCGGCTTCCTGTAGCTCGAAAATAGAAATTCGAAACTCGAAATTCGAATATCTAACAAATGGACTCATCTCTGTTCACGTCACCCTTAGCTGACTACCACCTCTCACAAGGCGCCACGCTGGGCGACTATCATGGCGGCCTTGTTCCTTCGTGTTTCACCGATCCTGTTGCGGAGCACAAAGCGGTGCGCGAGGCCTCCGGGCTCTTTGATTTCTCCTTTCGCGGCAAGTTCGCCATGAAGGGCCGGGACCATGCCAAGTTCCTTCACCGCATGGTCTCCAACGACATCCAGCGGCTTGCTTCTGGCCAGGGAACTTACGCCACCTTACTGAACCCCCAAGGGCATATCCTGGTGGATATGCGTCTCTACTGCGCCGAAGACCGGTTTTTCATCGATACCGACGCTGACCTGCGCGACAAGGCGCTGCTTGGCCTGAAGCGTTACGTCATCGCTGATCAGGTAGAATTCGAACCTCTGGACCTTTACGCTCTCGCCTTTCAGGGACCACGCTCGCGCCCTTTGCTCGAGAAAACGCTGCACATCAACCTTCCCGCGATGCGGGAGTTTGATCATTTTGCCACCAACTACGCCGGTATCCCTGTGCGCGTAGTGCGCGCGAGTAGCACCGGTGAGGAAGGCTATGAAGTCTGGGTGGGCGCAAAGGGCCTGCTGGCGCTTTGGGGCGCCGCCTGTGGCCAAGCCCCCACTTACGGCATGCTCCCTTGCGGGACGCAGGCGCTGGAAACTCTGCGGATTGAGGCTGGAATCCCCCGCTACGGCCAGGAACTGGGTGAGGACATCATTCCCAACGAAGCGGGATTGTGGAATGCCCTGAGCTTCAACAAAGGCTGCTACGTCGGTCAGGAAATCGTGGAGCGAGCTCGAAGCCGCGGGCACGTGAACTGGAAACTAATGGGACTCATCGTGGAGTCAGAGGTTCCACCGCCCTCAGGCGAGAAGCTGGTTCGAGAGGGCAGAGAGATCGGCGAAGTCACCAGCTCCTGCGTTGCTCCAACACTTGGCAAGACGGTAGCCATGGCTTACCTCCGCCGCGAAGTCTCGGAACCTGGAACCAAACTGGGGTTCCCATCCGGCACAGTCGCCGAGGTGGTAGCCCTTCCCTTCTACCAACACGCTCCAATCCCAGCCGCCGCTTGAATGCCTTTGATTTGCGAGAAGGGGCATATGGATGTGCCCTGCTGTCATTCTGAGCGGAGCGCAGCGTAGCGAAGAATCTGCTTTTGGTTACAGCCTATGGCCGCGCTGTGCACAGTCGTCAGTTTATTCCGCCAGTTTGAAATTCACCGTAATCTCCGTTACGACCTCAATAGGCTCGCCATTCAGCAGGGTGGGCTGATAGCGCCAACGCCGCACAGCATCGAGCGCAGCCTTCACCAACAAGGGATGGCCTCTGAGGACCTTCAGTTCTTCTATCGTTCCATCCTTGCCAATGACTGCTTCAAACTCCACGGCTCCCTCGGTCCGAGTCATCTTGGCGATTTCGGGATACTCGGGTTTGGGTTGGTAAATAAGCCTGGCGAGGCTCACGATTCCGCCCATGCGAATCCGGACCGGTGGGGCAGCCTTGGACGTTTCAGCAGGGGGCGGTTGCGGCGTGGCGTTTCGGAGGATGTTTCGCAATACAGGATCGAGCCCAGCGTCGGACTGCCCGTCAGAGATTCCTCCCGGAACCCCGATCGATGTCGATGGGAACTGCGCGGGTGCGAGAGGTTCATCGTGGATTTGCGCAATTGTTGGCGGGATCGTCGGCGGGGCTTTGAGAATCTCGGCGGAGCTGACACCTCGTGTGGCTCTTCGCGAGGCTTGTGTCCCCACGAACGACGGAGGAGGTGGCGGAGGCGAAGGAGCCCGCAACACTTCCGTCCATACTGCCTTGGGCAACGCCTCCGTATAGATGAGTGGAACCAGCGCCATTGCTCCTCCCAGGAGGACTTCACCGATATATGCGCACGGAATGGCAGCCCGCTTCCAATCTCCCGTCCTGGCTGCTGCATAGACGAGGAAGCAAACGAAGCCTGCGAAGTTCAGAACGAAGGTCAGCGCGACCCAAAATGCAGTGTTCAGCGCCAACTCTCGAGAGTCGGCGTGCACATAGCAAAGCATCAGTGCAAAAGCGGCGACGAGCCCTCCGAAGAGCAGCGATTGAATGGCAGGCGCCCTGATTGAGGTGGGCGGAAACGGCCGCCCCAGTGCGAGGAAGCAGGCAAGCGAGGCCAGCGCGCCGCAAGCTGTGGCGTAAAAGTAATGACCTTTCTTCAGCACGGGCGCCCGCGAGGGCAAAGATTCCAGCAACGCTTCGGCAAACATTCCAGCAACGCTTCGGCAAACATGGCTGCACCTCCTCGGGAATTCGGTAGCATCCGGAGTTCAGGTGACGGCCACGGAGCGCTCCGTTGGCTGCTCACTTTCTCCTTCATCCCATTGGACACCGAATCCAACGGCGAAGTTCCACTATTTCAAGGTTGGTTAACAGATGGGAAAAATTGACGAATATTACCTCGAATCGTTGATTCATTGCCTCATTAACTCATTGAGTCATTGAATCATTGACCCATTCAGTCATGGCCCGAATGAGGTGGGATCGGCCTTGAAAATCTGCGGCCCTTCTGCCACCCTTGACAGCTCTTCAGCGAGCGGCTATCCTTTATTCGAGGAAGTCTGAATTTCCGACTTCCGGAAATGAATCACTATGGGCACCATCGTTAAAGTTCAGCGCAAGGGCCAAGTGACCATCCCCACGCGCCTCCGAGCCCAACTGGGCTTGGTTGACGGCGACCTGGTAGAAGCCAGAACGCACAGGGGCAGGATCGTTCTCACCCCAAAAATCATCGTCGACCGCGAATATACCCCGGCCCAGCGCCGGGTCATAGACGCCCGCCTGGCCAAGGCGGAGGCCGACATCAAGGCTGGTCGCGTGTCCAAACCGTTTTCAAACCACAGCGAGTTTATCGCTGATCTCCAGAACGCAGCCGCAAAGTTGGGTGCTAGCAAAGACTAAACACACACCCAGATGAAGCTCCAGTGGACCTCCCATTTCGCGCGGGCTTATGCCAAAGCGCCCAAGGAAATCCAGGCAGCCTTTGACAAGCAGTCGTTGCTCCTACTCCAAAACCCTCGCCACCCTTCCCTCGACGCCAAAAAGTACGATGAAGGAAAGGGCCGCTGGCAGGCCCGCGTGACCCGCGACTGGCGGTTCTACTTTCGCATACAGGACGACACCTACATCCTGCTAGACATCATCCCCCACCCCAAGTAACGCCCATGTGCACGTCACAACGCCGAAGCATGATTTGCCAATTCCCGCAGGAGACTCCCACGCCAGCGGAGCGGCAAGCTGTTCGTCGCGGCAGAGCCGCGTACGAATGTGGTGACTACGTGACACTCCACGAATTTCGCAGTGCTTCCTGGTCTGGGTGTCGGAAATTTGTAGTTGTTCCTTCTGAGGAAATGAATCACGATGGTGGGATGGCCGAGAATTGAATTTGCCTTCTGACTCCTGACTCCTGAATCCTATATCGGCAATCTCACCCTCGCCTCGCATCCCTGGCCCGAGCGCCGGTTCTGGAGGGTCAACGTGCCTCCGTGCGCCTCGGCGATTTGCCGGCTCAGGACGAGTCCGATTCCCGTACCTACGGCCTTGGTTGTGAAGAACGGCACAAAAAGGTTCGTGGTGTTTGGAAGGCCCGGTCCCTCATCTTCGACCAACAATTCCACGTAGTCCCCGCTCCGCCTCCAGCCGAGCTTCACGCCACCTCCGGTTTCGAGCGCCGCATCCACCGCGTTGCGTAAGAGATTGATAAGCATCTGCTCGAGTTGGTCTGGGTCAGCGTGCAGCGTCAAATCCGGCCCCGGAATCAGGGTCACGGGTAGTCGTCTCTCGAGGCCCGCCACGCGTCGCACCAGGGGGCCCACATCAGCCGGCTGCAATCGGGGCGACGGTAAGCGCGCCAGGCGTGAATAGCCTTCCATGAACCGGCTCAGCGATTCAGCACGCCCTTCGATAACGCTCAAGCCCCGACGCGCATCCTCCTCCCAGTCGGCGGGGCGCGGCTGGCGGGCCAACAGGCTGCCGAGGGTACCTGCCATGGACTTGATGGGCGCCAGGGAATTATTGAGCTCATGCCCCAAAACCCGGATGAGGCGCTGCCAAGCTTGCCGCTCCTCTTCGCGCAGAGCCCGGCTGAGATTAGCAAGCACCAACATCTGATGCGGCCGGCCATGCTCCCGAAAGGTGCTGCGACGGATTCCCCATCGGCCGGCGCCCCCCGGAAAGGAGGTTGCCATCGTCCGCACCGGCTCGCCCTCGAGGCACACGCCCAATCCCAGTTCCATGGCCGTCCGCCCCAGGATTCGTTCCGCAGGCTGTGCCAGCAGCCGTTCACCGGCCCGGTTCAAAAGCCGGAGTCGTTGCTCACCGTCGAAAGTGAAAATGGCCACATCGATCTCTTCCATCACTTTGCGGAGCAACGCCGTGGCTTCGAGGGAAGAGAGCCGCCGACCTCTCAACATCTCGCTGAGCGCGTTCACTTCTGTGAAGACCTCGCCCAGGGCGGAGTCGGGTCGAGTCCCTCGAGCGCGAATCGAGTAATCCTCCTCCCTCAGTGCCGAAAGCAAGTTGGAAAGGGTTTGGAGAGGGTAAGCCACTTTCCCGCGCAAGGCGAAGGAAAACCCAAGCCAGACAACGACCATTATGATGGCCAGGGTCCAGCGTGTTTGGGAGGAGTAAATCCCCCTCCACAACAGGACGAGGGCAACGAGGATGGCGGGGAAACCTGCGGCCAGGGCAATGAGCACCAGGCGGTTTTCGAGCGCCGGACCCGTGCGCCGCGCTGACACAGGCCGCGCCGTCGTGCTTGTTTTCGGGAATTCAGGGTCTGGGGACATGGCCTGGGTCACAACCCGTATTTCCTCAAGCGGCGATATAGGCCGCTACGGCTCAAGCCAAGCGCCGACGCGGCCTGGCTCACGTTCCCCCCGTAACGCGCCACGGCTTTCTTGATGAGAAGGCACTCCACTTCCTCCAGGCTCATCGCTTCCAGGCGCGAGGCGCCTTCACGCTCCGTCCGCAAACCAAAGTCGCTGGGCCGCACAACATCACCTTGCGCCATCAGTACCGCCCGCTCCACCGCATGCTCGAGCTCCCGCACGTTCCCGGGCCAAGCATAATCCAGAAGGAATTGGATCGCCGCGGGTTCAAAGGCGCTCAGGGATTTCCGGTAACGCTCGGCATAACGTCGCAGGAAGTAGTTGGCCAGCAGCGGGATGTCCTCGCGTCGTTCGCGCAGGGGAGGAATGTGAATTTCAATTGTGTTCAGGCGGAACAGAAGATCCTCGCGGAAGCGCCCGGCCTGCACTTCCTGGATGACGTCCGCATTGGTCGCCGAGAGCACGCGCGCATCCACGCGCCGCGTCTTGGAGGAACCGACTCGCTCCATCTGCCCGGTTTCGAGCACGCGCAAGAGCTTGGCCTGCAAGTTGAGTGGGACATTGGCAATTTCATCCAGGAACAAAGTTCCGCCCTCGGCGAGCTCGAAACGTCCTACGCGGTCCATCTTGGCATCTGTGAAAGCCCCTTTGACGTGGCCGAATAGTTCACTCTCAAACACTCCTTCGGAAAGCCCCCCGGCGTTCACGGTCACCATGGGCTTCGCTGCGCGGCCGGACAGGGCATGGAGCGTCTGGGCAACGACCTCCTTGCCCGTGCCGTGCTCACCTGTAATCAGAACGTTGGCATCCGAAGGGCCCACGCGGGAGATCAGTTCCAGCACTGGGCGCATGGCGGGCGACTCCGCGATCAGCGTGGGACGTCCCTCGGCGCGGAGCAACCGGTTCTCCGCCTCCAGGCGAAGGCCCTGCCGGAGCGCCCGGCTGAGGTCGATCTGGGTACGGAGAATGGCGAGCAGGCGGGCGTTATCCCAGGGCTTCTGGACAAAGTCCCGTGCACCCCGCCGCATGGCCTCCACCGCCAAATTCACGCTGCCCCAGGCGGTCATCACCACCACAGGTAAAGTGCTGTCCATCGTCTGGAGCCGCCTGAGCAGGTCCAGACCTTCCTGGCCGGAAGTGGTATCGCGGGCAAAGTTCAGGTCCATGAGGACCAGGTCGAAGTCCTGGGCATCGAGCGCCGCCAGGATTCCAGCCGGGGAAGTCGCAGACTCGGTTGCGTAGCCCTCACCCTTGAGCAACAGGCGAAGCGCCTCCAACACGTCGGGCAGGTCATCGGCTATCAGGACTTTCGGGGTTGATCCGTCGGATATCATCGTGATGCTCAGGGCTGGTTATTATCTTAACGCGACTCTTCATAGGTGTCAGGTGCCAGGTGTCAGGGTGCAGCCGCGAGGAGAGCCCTTTGATGCCTAACACAAATGATTCAATGACTCAATGATTCAATGGCTCAATTCCCCGTGATCCATCCATCCACCAGCCGGATGATCCGGTGGCCGTAAGCGGCATTGGTTTCCGAGTGCGTCACCTGGATGATGGTCGTTCCTTCGTTGTTGAGCTTCTTGAAAAGCTCCATGATTTCCCGACCCTGGTCCGAATGCAAGTTGCCCGTCGGCTCGTCAGCCAGGATCAATTTCGGGCTCGCAATTACCGCCCGCGCCACGGCCACCAACTGCTGCTGGCCGCCTGAAAGCTGGCTCGGGAAGAGGTCCTTCTTCCCCACAATGTGAAATCGGTCCAGCGCGTCAGCCACGAGGGCCTGGCGCTCCGACGCCTTGATATTCCTGTAGGACAGAGGAATGTCGAGGTTCTCGGCGACCGTAAGGCCGTCCAGGAGATGGTACTGCTGGAAAACGAAGCCGACGGTCTGCTTCCCGATTTCTGCCCGCTGTTTCAAGTTCATTTTATGAACGGGGCGCTCCATCAGGTAGTACTCACCTTCCCAGGCGCCATCCAGCATTCCAAGAATGCTAAGCAGCGTGGTTTTCCCCGCTCCGGACGGCCCCATGATGGTGACGAATTCCCCTTCAGCAATATCCGTCGTGATACGTCGCAAGACGTAGTATCTTCCAGGCCCCACAGGATAGGACTTCTCGATGTTTCTCAAAGTTATCATGGCGTGGTCCTCATATCCAATTGAGTCATTCTTCCATTGGCTCATTGATTCATTGAAAAGACAAGCTATCAGCCGTCAGCTTTCAGCTATCAGCAAGCGCCCCTCCCCTTTTGCCAACATCTTGCTGACTGCCCAAGCTGGTAGCTGACGGCTGAAAGCCTCATTTGCATTGGTCCATTGTTTCATTGAATCATTGGAACAACTTCGCCTGTTTTCAATCAGTCAATGATCCAATGGAGCAATGAGACAATTTCCTCATTCGTAGCGCAGCGCCACCATGGGATCGACCTTCGCGGCCCGCCGGGCCGGGATATAACTGGCCAGGGCGGAGACGGCAAACATCAGCGCAATCGCCAGAGTCAGCGCCACAGGATCCGCTGGCGTCAACCCAAAAAGCAGGCTGGTAATCAATTTCGCGGCCCCGATCACCGCAGGTAGTCCGATGGCCGCGCCGATCAGGACCAGCAGCAGCGACTCGCGGAGAACCGACCAGAGGATATTACCGCGTTGCGCACCCAATGCCATGCGAATCCCGATTTCATTGGTGCGACCGGCGACGGCGTAAGCCATAATCCCGTAGATTCCAACGCAGGCCAGCAGGACTGCCAGCGCGCCGAAGAAGCCCGAAAGCGCGGTGATCATGCGGTCGCGCGTGAGCGATTCACCGACGAGTTCGGTCATGGTGTGAATCTCGATGGGCGGCAGGCTCATCGCCGTCTGCTTCACCGCTTCTCGAACTGCGGAGCCCACCGCCGACGGGTTTCCTATGGCGCGCACTTCAACACTCGCGGAAGCTGGGTCCCCAATGGGGTTGAAAAACGGCACATAAAAGCGCCGCGGAGTGTTCTCCCGGACGCTGTTGTACTTGGCGTCGCCCACCACGCCCACGACAACGAAGGCAGTGTGGGTGGTCGGAAACATGTCCCAGATGCGCCTACCGATGGGGTTTGCGTCGCCGAAGTAGTAGCGCGCCATCGTCTGGTTGATCACGCCGACGCGCTGCCCATTTCCCTCGTCCTGCGGCCCGAGTTCGCGGCCTAATAGCACCGGAATGCCGATGGTTGAAAAGTAATTCGGACCAACGTGATCAAACCGAGCGTTCATCTCCTGAATGGCGCGGATGCGTTCGAGCATGTCCCTGTAAAGCTGCGCGATAGCTGTGCCTTTGTAGCCAGCCGTCACCGGGTCCACGCGGAAGAGCAGAAGATGATCGCGATCATACCCGAGCTTCACCTCCGCCAGCTTCCGGAAGCTGTGTACGAACAACCCAGCGACCGTCAGCAGCAGAAGTGACAATGCGACCTGCACTACGACGAGAATCTTGCCCGCGGACACTCGGCCGCCCTGCGCCACGCTCCCGACAACGCCCCGCGATGTTCCTTTCAAAATGGAGTTCAGGTCCAGTCGCGCGACACGAAAAGCGGGCGCCAAGCCGAAAAGAATACCGGTGAGGAGCGAAAGGAGGAGCGTGAAAGCGAGGATTTTCGCGTCGGGGTGGATGTCCAGAGGGACCGGCGCCGCGCCGCGCGAGACCAGCCGCAGAAGCACGGCGTCAGCCCAGTCTGCAAGCAGCAGACCCAGCGCGCCGCCCATGGCAGCGAGCAGGACGCTTTCGGTGAGGAGCTGGCGGAACAACCGAGCGGGTCCCGCGCCCAGAGCGACGCGGACAGCGATTTCCTTTTGCCGTGAAGCGGCGCGCGCGAGGAGAAGATTCGCGACGTTGGCGCACGCGATGAGCAGCACCAACCCCACCACGCCCATGAGGATGAGCAGCGGTTTGCCGAACTCATCGCGCAGCGTGGAGGCGCCGTGGCTGCCATCGACCAAAGCGATGCGCTGGTTCAGAAAATCGCGGCGATCGTTCGCCGACATCCCGGAACCGATCTGCGACCGAAGCAACTGCTGAAACGTCACGTTGATGCTGGCCTTGGCCTGCGCCACGCTGACGCCGGGTTTCAGCCGTGCCATCACCTGGAGCCACATCGTCTTTTCAATGGGGTTCTTTTCCAGTGAAAGCCAGTCCTGGCCCGGAAAGATTTCCGCCTGCATGGTCAACGGGACCCAGATGTCGGGCGCAAAGCCGACCGTTTCGCCGAAAAAGCGTGGCGGCGCGACGCCGATGATCTCATAGGAAGCCCGGCGAATGCGGATTCTGCGGCCGAGAACGGAGGGCTTGCCTCCGAAGCGACTTCGCCAAAAGGTGTAGCTTATTACCGCAACGGGATTCGCATCCCGAAGCTTGTCCACCTCCGTGGTGAAGGTTCGGCCGAGGATGGCATTCACGCCGAGAACGGAAAAATAAGAACCACTGACCATTCCCACATACGCCGGCGCGCCTTCGCTGCTCTGCTCTGACCCCTCGACGGCCACCATGAGCTTGGGGACATTGCTATCCGCGGCGAGGATTCCAGAGAAGACCTGGTTGCGCTCGCGAAGTTCCTGAAATTCAGGATAGGTGAGGAGCTCGCGATCTCCCGAATTGTTTCCCACATTCATTCCGTGAGAGTCCGGGTCCGTAAGAACGACAAGTTGCCGCGGGTCCTTAACGGGCAGAGTGCTGAGGAGGACCGAGTTGATGACCGTGAAGATGGCGGTGTTGGCGCCAATGCCCAGCGCCAGGGTCAGCACCGCGACGGCGGTGAAGCCGGGGTTCTTGGCCAGCATTCGCACGCCGTAGCGCAGGTCTTGGAGCAGGGTATTCATCGTCTCCCTCGCATCGAGTCATTGATTCATCTAAAAGACAAGCTATCAGCCGTCAGCTTTCAGCTATCAGCAAGCAGCCGACGCCTTCTCCCATAGCTGACTGCTGACGGCTGATAGCTGACACCTGGCACCCGACACCTGACACCTATTCATACCGCAGCGCCACCATGGGATCGACCTTGGTGGCCCGGCGCGCGGGAATGTAACTGGCCAAAAGCGCTGCAAAACCAAGCAGCAACGCGACCCCGGCAAGCGTAACCGGATCAGTCGCGCTCACCCCAAACAAGAGCGACTGCATGGCGCGGGTCAGGACGAACGAGCCGGCAATTCCCACCGCCACGCCAACTACAGTGGTCAGCATTGCCTGGCTGAGTACAAGGCGCAAGACATCTGGCGCGCTGGCCCCGAGGGCGATCCGAACCCCCATCTCGTGTGTACGCCTCGCCACCGAATAAGCCATCACCCCATAGATGCCCGCCACAGCGAGCAGCAGAGCGGTGGCGGCGAAAACGCCCACCAGCGTCAGGTTGAAGCGGCGTGTCTTGAGCGAAGCGGAAAAGACCTCAGTGAAGGTACTAAAGCTGGGCGGAACATTGGGATCAAGGTCGCGCACAATCTCCCGCGCGGCCGAGAATACGGCAGCGGGGTCTGCCTCCGTGTGCAGCACAAGGGTGAAGCTCCGGGTAGTCTGGGGCCGTTGCCGGTAATCTACGTAGATGGTGGGGCGCGGCTTAGCTTGCAGGCTGGCTTCCCGGACATCGCCCACAACTCCCGCTACCGTGAGGAAGCGCAGATCCCCATCCATGTTGCCAAACTCGATTGTCCGGCCCAGCGGGTCTTGATTGGGCCACTTCTCGCGCGCCAGCGACTGGCTAATGAGCGCAACCTGCGGCGCGTCCATAGTGTCGCGATCGTCGAAGAGCCGCCCGCGCAGCAAGGGAATGCCGAGGGTACGGAAGTAGCCCTCGCTCGCTACACTATAGTCGGCATCGCCGGTGCGCGTCGAATCGTGGAACAACTGATCGAGGTCTTCCATGCGCCGCGGCGTTTTCTCTTGCGGGTTCATCAAGATATACGTGCCGTCGGCCAAGCCGGTCATCAACGGCAGGCCGTTGATGCCGCCGACTTCCCGGACGCCCGGAACGGCGCGCAAACGCAAGAATAGTTCGTTCAGGAATGCCACCCGGTGGAATATTTCTGTGGCCTTTTCGGGGGATGGCAGGGCGAGATCTATCGTCAGGACGTTTTGGGTGTGGAAGCCGGGATCAATCGAGAGCACGCGCAGCAGGCTTCGGCCCAGCAGCCCGGCGCCGGCCAGCAGTACCAGCGTGATGGCGATCTGTGCAGCCACGATCACGCGGCCGAGGTGGTGGCCGCGCAGCGTGACTACGTGGCCTTGGCCGCGTTCCGCCAATGTGCCCTGGATGTCTCCCGCGGTCGCACGCAGCGCCGTGAATATGCCCAGTCCGGACGCAACTACCACCGAAAGAGCCAACGCGAAGGAGAGCACGGGCAGGTTTATCGCGACATCCTGGAGGCGCGGCAGGTTGCTCGGGGCCAGCGCCACCAATGCGTCCACGCCCCAGAGCGCCGCAAGGACGCCGAGCGCGCCGCCGGTGACGGTGAGCAGAAGGGCTTCGGTGAGGAACTGGCGCACCAGCCGGTTCCGCCCGGCGCCCAGCGCCGAACGAATGGCCAGTTCGCGCTCGCGCGCGGCAGCTTGCGCGAGCAGCAGATTCACCACGTTGGCGCAGGCGACCAGCAGCAGGAAGCCGACCGCGCCAAGCAGCACCAGCAGCGCCGGCCGGATGTCGCTTGTCAGAGCGTCACGCAGCGGGTACACGGCCACGTCCGTCATCATCGTATCTTGGCCGTACTGTTGCTTGAGCCTCTGAGCGATTCCGGAAAGCTCGGCGCGCGCTTGGGCCAGCGGCACGCCCTCGCGCAGCCGCGCCACAACGTGCCAATTGTGCGCGGTGCGGCTGGGCAGCCGTTCCAAAAGCTCACGAGGCACCCAGATGTCACTGTCAAACGGGAACCGGAAGCCGGGCGGAAGCACACCGACGATCGAGCACGACTTGTCTTCGATGGTCAGCTTCGACCTTGATAGGTCCGTCGCGCCGCCCAAGTATTGTTTCCAGTAAGCGTAGCTAATCAGCGCGACAGGAGCGGCGCCGAAGCGCTGCTCTTCCGCTGCGAAACCCCTGCCCACAACAGGTTCCACACCCATCAGCGGAAAGAAATCGTGCGAGACTGAAGCTACCATGCTGCGCGTCGGTTCGGAGCCGCCGGACACTGATTGGAGCCAGGCCGCGTACTCCGCCACACCCTGAAGCGAATGGTTTTGCGAGCGGATGTCTTCAAAGTTGGGATCGGCGAAGTTCATCCGTCCGCCCTTGGCGTTCACTTCCCGCAGATCGATGATTTGGTCGGGCTTGGGATAGGGCAAGGGGCGGAGCAGCACGCCGTAAACCACACTGAAGATGGCGGAGTTCGCGCCAATGCCCAGGGCCAGCGTCAGTACCGCAACCGCGGTAAAGCCGGGGTTTTTCGCCAGCATGCGCAAGCCGTAGCGAACATCCTGAAAAAGGACGCCCATCATTCACCTCAACAATTCACAAGCTGTCAGCCGTCAGCTTTCAGCTATCAGCAAGCAACCCGCCCGTCCTCCCGTGGCCGACTGCTGACGGCTGATAGCTGACGGCTTCATTGATTCAATGAGTCAATGATTCAATGAGTCAATCACCGCTGGTCTCTTCCACGATCTGGCCATCGAAGAGATGAACCGTGCGGTCGGCGAACTGGGCGTAGCGCGGATCATGAGTGACCATGCAGATGGTGGCGCCTTCACGGTGGAGTTCGCGCAGCAGGTCCATCACCGCCTCCCCGTTCTTGGAGTCCAGGTTTCCCGTGGGCTCATCGGCCAGCAGAATCGACGGCTTCCCGGCCAGCGCCCGCGCCACCGCCACCCGCTGCTGCTGACCCCCGGAGAGTTGGGAAGGATAATGCTTCATGCGATGGGACATCCCCACCCTTTCCAGCGCCTCTTGTACGCGTTGTTTGCGTTCCGCGGAAGGCATGCCACGGTAGGTCAACGGCAACTCCACGTTTTCATAAACGTTCAGATCGCCGATGAGGTTGAAGGCCTGGAAAATAAAACCGATTTCGCGGTTGCGAATCCGGGTGCGCTGCGATAACGAGAGGTCTTCGACCCCCGTTCCGTTCAGAGTGTACTTCCCATCGCTGGGTGAATCGAGCAGCCCCAAGATGGAAAGCAGGGTGGATTTCCCGCAGCCCGAGGGACCGGCGATGGAAAGATATTCGCCTTTCCTAATTTGCAAGTGGATACCGGAAAGGGCGTGCGTCTCCACCTCGTCGGTGTAAAAGACCTTGGTTACACCTTCCAGTTGAATCAGAGTTTGACCGGAACCGTTCGATTTATCTTGCGGGGAGTTCCGGGAGGTAGCTTCGGCTTCCGAGTTAGAGTCCATTTTCATCTCCTTGGTAACGTTAGCGGTTGTCAGTCGTCAGTCAAGCAATTCTGAATTATGAATGGTGAATTATGAATTAACAAAAGACACATTCCATGTATGTCGTAGTCAAGCATTCACAATTCACAATTCACAATTCATAATTCATTCGTACCGCAGCGCCACCATCGGGTCGACCTGGGTGGCCCGGCGCGCCGGAATATAAGCGGCCAGTGCCGCGACCAGCGCAAGCAACAGTGTGAACAGGGCGAAAACCGGAGTATCGATCCGGACGACGCCGAAGAGCACGCTCGATAGCGCGGCCGTGAGCGCCAGCGCAAAGGGCACTCCGATCGCCAGGCCAATGATCGCCAGCTTGATTGCATAACCCACCACGAGCCTGAGCACGTCGCTGCGCTGCGCTCCCAGCGCCACGCGCACCCCGATCTCATGAGTGCGTTGCGTGACGGAATAGGTCATGAGCGCAAAAATCCCCGAGGCCGCGAGTACAAGGGCAACAACACCAAAAACAAACATCATGCGCGCTGAGGACTCGACGCCGCTGACATTGTCTGAGTTGAGCTGCTCGAGCGTCCGCATGTCGTAGGGGGGCTGGTCCGCGTCCACGCTTCGCACCTGGGCGCGCGTTGCGGCGGCCAAAGCAATGGGATCGCCCGACGTGCGCACCGCCAGGGCCGAAGAGGCTAGTGGCATTTGGGCGAACGGAAAGTACGCGGTTGGCTTCGGCACACGATCGAAAGGCGATTGCTCGATATCTCCCACGACACCAACGATGGTCTTCCACGGCTCGCTACTTTCTGCCCGGCCGAACTTGATGCGCTTTCCGACGGGGTCCTGGCTGGGCCAGATCCGACGCGCCATGCTTTGGCTGATAACAATGGCCAGCGGAGCGTCAGGGCCGTCTTGAGCGGTAAGAAGCCGTCCCTTCAGCAGCGGTATGCGCAGGGCGCGGAAAAAGCCGGGGGTAATGGACTGCCACACGGCCACCCGCATCTCGCCCGGAGCGGCAGGAGGCTGCCCCTCGGCCGTGTATTCCGTCCGGTTCCAGGACCAGCCTGACGGCAGGCTGGTGACCGCAGCAGCCGAGTCGACACCGGGCAGGGCCTGTAACTTCTCAATGACCTGAGCGTAGAAATCCCTCACGCGAGCTTCATCTCGAGCTTTCGATTCAGCCAGCGCGATACGGAAGGTCAACACGTTACTGCGATCGAAGCCCGGATACGCATTCAGCAGGCTGTGAAATCCCTTCACCATAAGTCCGGCGCCCACCAGCAAGACCAGCGCGAGCGCGACCTCGGTGACCACCAGCAGCGCGCGGAGGCCCTGCCGGCCGGGACTGGCGCTCCCGCCGCGAACACCCTCCTTCAACGCTTCATTAGGGTCAGGGTTCGATACGTGCAATGCCGGGGCGAGCCCGGCAAGGATGCCGGTGAGGAGCGTCACCACGAGAGTGAACGCCAGGACTCCGGAATCAATCTTCATGTGCTTTATTCCCGGTATGTGCTGAACGATGAACGGCGGGATGGTCCGCTGCATGAGTTCGCCTCCCCAACTGGCGAGTAGCACTCCCAACAGTCCCCCGAGCAGGGCCAGCAGCACACTTTCCACCAGTAACTGTCGCGTAATCTGCCACCGGCTCGCGCCCAGGGCGAGGCGCACCGCGAGTTCCTTTTGCCGTACGGTGGCGCGGGCCAACTGCAGGTTCGCCACATTGGCGCAAGCGAGAAGCAGAACGGACGCCGCGGCGCCCATCAGCACCCAAAGGAACTGCCGGGAACCGTAGGTGAGATCTTCGACCAGACTCACCACTCTCACCCCGTGGCCGGCGTTCGTCTGCGGATACTGCTGCGCCAGGTGGGCTGCGATGGTCTCAAGATCTGCCTGCGCCTGCGCCACGGTGGTTCCGGATTTCAAGCGGCCAATGACTTCCAAATAATGACCCGCGCGGTCCGCGTTTTCGGCGGCGCCGAGGTCGAGAGGGGCCCAAGCCTCGGCGCCCACAGGATAATCGAAGTCCGCAGGCATGATGCCGACGACCGTGAATTCCTGCCCGTTCAAGTGCAGGCTCTTACCAACAATGCCGAGGTCGGCGCCAAGATGCCGCTGCCAGAATCCATAGCTGAGAACCACGACGGAGGTATGCCCGGCCTCGAAATCGCCTGCGGTGATGGCCCGGCCAAACTGGGGCGGCATCCCCAGCAGGGGGAACAAGCCGGCGGTGACCTGATAGCCCTCGACGCGCTCGGCAACACCGGCGCCGGTCAGGTTGACGTCCCAGCCATGACCGGCCGCGAGCATGTCGAACCCTTTGCTTTGCTCCCTCCAGTCGCGGAAGTTCGCTGGAGCGGCCTTGATATGGTTCTCATTCTGCTTCGGCACGCTTTCCCACACCGTAACGATACGGTCAAGATGCTTGAAGGCAAAGGGGTGAAGCAGCATGGCGTTCACACCGCTGAAGATGGAGGTGTTGGCCCCGATGCCAAGAGCCAGCGCAATCACCGCGACGGCCGTAAAGCCGGGGTCCTTGGCCAGCATGCGCAAGCCGTAGCGCAAATCCTGAAAAAGTACGCCCATTATTCACCTCAACAATCCGCAAGCTGTCAGCCGTCAGCTCTCAGCAATCAGCAAGCAGTCGGTGGCTTTTTCGGTGGCTGACCGCTGACGGCTGATAGCTGACAGCTTTATTCGTACCGCAGCGCCTCCATGGGATCGACCTTGGTCGCGCGGCGCGCGGGGAAGTAGCACGCCAACAGAGCCACGCTGATGGCGACAAGGATGCTGGCCACGTAGCTCAATGGATCCGTGGGCGCGACGCCATAAATGAATCGGGAGATGAGGCGGGACGCAGCCAAGGCCCCGGTCAAGCCCACGGCCGCGCCCACCCCGCTCAAGCGCAAGCCCTGAGCCAACACCAGCCTCAGCACGTCACCACGGCGTGCCCCCAGCGCCATGCGGATACCGATCTCATGCGTGCGCCGATTGACACGATAAGCTACCGCCGCGTACAACCCTACTGCTGCCAGAAACATTCCGAGGATGCTCAGGCTCGCGAGCAGCCCAGCCATCGAGCGCTCCCTGGCCAAAACCTCTTGCATGTATTCCCTGAAGGTCACTGCATTTACGATAGGAAGGTGTTTATCGACGGTCGCCGTCTCTTTCAGAATTGTGGAGACCAGCGCGCGCGGGTCGGCAGCCGTTTCCACAAACAACATGCACTCGGACGAGAACACTTGGGTGAACGGAAGGAACAGGTAGGGTTGGATCGTTTCATGAAGGTCGACGTACCTTCCTGCCTCCACCACGCCGACAATCTGATAATCCTTCTTATCAATCTGGAGTGATCTTCCCACAGGGTCCTGGCCAGGCCAGAATCTACGCGCCGTAGCGTCATTGATGATGACGACCGGCGCCGTGGATGGCAGATCGAACTCGTTGAATTCCCGCCCCTTCTCGAGGCGGGCGCCCACTGTGGCAAAGAACTTCGGGGCGACAATGTTGTAGCGAATCCTGAAATGATCGGTTCCGGGAGGCGGCTGTACTCCGGGAATAACCACGGCCTGCGTTTCTCCTCCTTCGCTCTCCGTCAAGGGAGGCCGCCGGGCATAGCTGGCGCGTATTACCCCCGGAACGGATTCCACGCGAGCCGCCAAGGCAGGATAAATAGCGGCCGCCTGGGCCGTACTGTAGCCGTAGAGTTCGGGCGGCGCCACTGAGAGCATGACTACATTCTTCTTCGGATCAAATCCTGGATTGATCCGCTGGCTGTACCACAGGCTCCGGAGCAGCAGAGCCGAACCCACCAGCAGAACCACGGAAAGCGCGATTTCCCCGGACACAGCCAGACTGCGCAGCGGCATGCGGCCCATGCCTTGTCCAAACCGGGGATCATCACCCTTAAGGGCCGTGACCAAGTCGGACCTCGAAGCCCAAAATCCCGGGATCAATCCGAAGATAAGAGCCGTCAGGAGCGAAATAGCCGCTGTGAATAGAAGCACCCGGCCATCGAGCATGGGTTCGGTCTCAGAGAGGCCGGGAACGAGTGCGGGGACAAGCTTCATGAGCCACGCCGTTAACACGCCTGCCAGCACACCGCCCGCCAAGGCAAGGGGAAGCCCTTCAATGAGAAGCTGGCTGACCAGCCGCCGCCCTCCCGCGCCCAAGGCCCGGCGCATCGCGATCTCGCGCTGTCTCCGCTCCGTTTGCGCTAAAAGCAGATTGGCGACATTAGCACAAGAGATCAGGAGGACCAGACCCACCATGGCCATCAGATAGATTCCCACTCCCATCCCTTCGTGAGCCACCTCGGAAGCAGGCTGAGCGAGAAATTTCACGTCCTGGTTGGTGGCGGGAGACGCTAACGCAAGGCGTTTCGCGAGCGTCTGGAGTTGCGCCCGTGCTTCATTGAGTTGAGCGTTCGGGCGCAGACGGCCAGCCACGTCAAACCAGCGGCTGCCACGGTAAGCGTAGGTTTGTTCTTCACCGGGAACCATCGTGGCCCAGCCCTCCGTCGTGACCCAGATGTTGGGGGTCCATCCCCCCCGCAGTCCGCAAAAGTCCCGGGATGTGATGCCGATCACCGTGAATTCTCTGCCGTCGAGCAGCATAGTTTTCCCAGGCAGAGAGGGATTGCCGCCGAAGTACTTTTGCCAGAGAGCGTAGCTCAGCACGATGGCGCGACCCTCTGCGGCAGCCTGGTCTGGCTGCGGCGAAAAGGTGCGGCCCAGCAGGGCCTTTACACCCAACGCGGCGAAGTAGTTCTGGGAGACCACTTCAACGGACACTTCCTGGCCCTGTCCCTCGCCGCTTACGAAGGCACCGCGGTCGCCATAGGCGACCACGTCGGAGAAGGCGCTGACCTCGTGTCGAATGTCAAGATAATCAGGATACGAGGACGCGCGAAAAATCAGGCTCTTTCGGCCAGTCCGTCAGGATTACGGCCAAGCGCTCAGGGTCCTTTACTGGCCAGGGCCTTAGGAAAAGGTTATCCACAATGCTGAAGACCGTCGAGTTGGCGCCTATCCCCAGCGCCAGCGAGAGCACGGCGACCGCCGTGAGGCCCGGGTTCCTGGCCAGCATGCGTAAGCCGTATTTCAAATCCTGGATAACCGCTGTCATCTGATTCCCTCCGGTTCTCCACTCTCCACTGCTTGCAGACAAGTGACGAGTGACAAGTGACGAGTGACAAGTTCAAGGATGAACCTTGAAGTGCAATCGCGGACTGCAACTATGGAACTCCATGCAGTTCGGGCCATAATCCCTCCTTCACAACACCGGCCTGGTTCTTCTCACTTGATTCCTGTACCCTGCTCGTCACTCGTCACTTGTCACTCGTATCTAAGCGCCTCCATGGGATCGACCTTCGTTGCCCGGCGTGCTGGGATATAGCAGGCAACGAGCGACACCAGGCACAGCAGAAATGTCACCGCCGCATAGGTCCACAGATCGCTAGTGGTGACCCCAAAGAGCAAGCTCTTGAGGTAGCGTGTAAGCGCGAGTGATATCGCAATACCCGCAGCCAAGCCGGTGATCGTCAGCCGCAGCCCCTGGCCCAGCACCAGCCGGAAGACCTCCGCTCGCTGTGCTCCGAGCGCCATGCGAATGGCAATCTCATGCGTGCGCTGGCGAGTGGTGTAAGCGATCACCCCGTAGATGCCCACGGCGGCGAGGACTAGCGCCAGTAATCCAAAGGCGCTGGCGAAGGTTCCGGCCAGCCGTTCAAAAATGCTCCCAAGCTGCATGCTGGACTTGAGAGTGGTCACCCCAAAGACGGGCAAATCGGCATTGAGTTCGTGAACGGTTCTTTCCACCTCGGCGGCATAACCCTGCGGATCACCCGACACCCGCGCGTGAATGATCACCAGATCGCGGTAGCGCTGGTAAAGAGGCTGGAGAAAAACGGGCTCCGGGGGATAAACCAGGCGGCGGTACTTACCATTTCGAGCCACGCCCACAACGTTAAACCACTGTCCGTAGATGCTAATCCGCTTGCCAAGCGGATCTTGCCCGGGCCAGTATCGGTCCACAAACTGCTGATTGACGATGGCAACCCGCTGTGACTTTTCCATATCCTGCTCAGTAAAGTCGCGCCCCGCAATGATGGGAATGCGCATCGTCCGGAGGTAGTTCGGACCCACGATGCCGCGGCTGACTTCCATGGATTCGCCGGGCTTTGGAAGGTAAGCATCGGGGAGGATATAATCGCTATGAATAGTAAAATTAAGTGGCGAGAAGTCCGCCAGGGTCACCGACTCAACCCCAGGCAGGGCCCCGAGCCTCGAGAGCAGTTGCCGGTGGAAGGCGATGCCTTGAGCTTCTGAATAGCCCGCGGGCCCAAGCTCGTAGGAAGCCAGCAGGACTTGGTTGGGGTCAAAACCGGGATCCAACCGCTGGGCGTTCTGCAAGCTGCGAGCGAACAGTCCGGCACATATCAGCAGAAGCAGGGAAAGAGAGATCTGCGCCACGACCAAGGCGCGGGAAAGCCTCGACTTGTGAATTCCGCCCGACATACTGCCCGCCTCCTCCTTCAGCACGGCGATGGGCGCCAAGCTGGAAGCGCGCAGCGCCGGCAGAATACCGAAGATCAAGGCAGTCAGAACTGAGATGAGGATCGTCACAGCGAGCACCGTGCGGTCGGCGTGCCCATTGATTGTGAGCGGCAAGTTGGGGATGGGCGGAAAGAAAGCTGCAAACGTCCCAGCAGTCCAGTTAGTGAGCAGCATGGCGACCCCACCGCCTAACAGGGCGAGCAGCAAGCTCTCCACCAGGAGCTGGCGTAGGAGCCGCCAGCGGCCGGCGCCCATCGACAAGCGCAGGGCAATCTCACGCCGGCGACTGACGGAGCGCACCAGCAGCAGATTCGCGACGTTGGCGCAAGCCAGCAAAAGCAACACTGCCGCCAGCGCCAGCAGCATGGGCAGCGTCTTGTACATGTAGACATTGGCCCCGAAGGGCGAGCGCCAGAGCGGGTCGAGCGTGATCTGGTTGGGGCCGCGGTGCGAATCGGGAAACTGCTCGACGATGCGCTGCATCTGGAGGTTGAGTTCTTCCTCGGCTTGCCGGCGGTCCACCCCGGGCTTGAGCCGACCGAGCACGTTGAGCCAGTAACTGTCCCGTTCGCGAAGCTGCTCTCCGCAATAAACCAGGGGGAACCAAACGTCGGTTCGCAGCCCGGTCTTGCATCCCTGAAAATCCGGAGGTGCTACTCCCACAATCGTACCCAGGTGGCGGTTGATCTGGATGGTCTTGCCGATAACAGACAAGTCTGCGCCGAAATGGCTCTGCCACAAGGCATAGCTGATCACGACTGCTGGCATCCCCCCGGGGTTTTCCTCTTCCACGGGCTGAAAGCCGCGGCCGAGGATGGGGCGCACGCCGATCACGTCGAAGTAATCCGCGGAAACAAATGCCCCGTAAATGCGCTCCGGCTTATTGGTGCCGGTGAGGGATACGAAATCATCGTGGTACGCCAGGAGTCCCGACAGGCTCCGGGTCCTCGCGCGCAAGTCCACGTAGTCCGGATAAGAGAACGGCGGCGTGGGATGTTCACTCCGTTCTCCCCTCATCACCGAGACCAGGTCGCTGGTGTGGGCGACTCCAGGAATGGGGTTGAGCAGCGTGGAGTTGATCCAACTGAAGATGGTGCTATTCGCGCCAATGCCGAGTGCTAGCGTGAGCACAACAATGGCCGTGAAGCCGGGACTCTTGGCCAGCATGCGCAAGCCGTATTTCAAGTCCTGGAGCAGAGTCCCCATCATTCACCTCAACAGTTCGCAAGCCATCAGCCGTCAGCTTTCAGCTATCAGCAAGCCATCAGCCGTCAGCTATCAGCAAACTCCTACCTCCCAGCCTCGTTTCTACAACTGACCACTGACAACCGACGACTGACCGCTGACGGCTGAAAGCTGACAGCTCAATTCAGCCGGATGCGGTTGAAAGCATCCCAGGTGGACATGTCGGAAAGGACTACGCGGTCGCCGGGTTTGAGTCCCTCCAGAATCTCCACGGTGTTGACGGAGCTTCGGCCCAGCTTCACCTGCACCCGCGCCGCGCCATTGCCTTCTTCATCCAGCTTGAAAATACCCACCGTGCTGTTGGGCTGGCCAAAAGCCGGCCGACCCACGTAGATCACGTCCTTCAAGTTCTCGATTTCGATGGTGCCTTCCACGCTCAAGTCGGGACGCGCGCCTTTCGGCAACTCGCCCTCCAGTTTGACGTCCACTGTGACCGTTCCGTTTTGCACCGCCGGGTCAATCCGCATCACGTGGCCGGAAATGATGCCGTTGCGCGTGTCGACGGAAGCGAGTAGCCCGATCTGAACGTCCTTAGCCTGGGTTTCGGGAATCTTCAGCTCCGCCTTCAGCCGGGTCGGCTGGGCCACCTTGGCCAAGATCGTGCCCACCGTGACCTGCTGGCCGACTTCCACGAGCAGCTCTTGAAGCACGCCCTCCGCGCCTGCCCGCACCTGAAGACGGTTCAGTTGCGCCCGCTTCAGCTCGTAAAGAGCCCGAAGTTGCTCGACCTTGGCCTTCTGGGCTTCGAGTTGGGCCTTGGCGGACGCAGCACTTACGCTCAGCCGGTCTTGTTCAATCTGATTGCGGGTGGTCAACTCGTCGGCCTTGGCCTTTGACAGCTTGGAGTTCAGTTCCGCCCCCAAACCTGATTTGGCCAGCGCTTCATCCTTTTCGGCATTGAGCACCGCTTGGCGATAGTCAGCCTGAACCGTGGCCGCTGCCGCCCTATGGTCCAGGAGTTGGCTATCAAGCTGCGCCTTCAGACTGTTGTAGTCAGCCTCGGCGGCCTTAAGTTGCCATTCGGCGTCCAGCGCGGCTTGCTCCAACTCGGGATTCTTCAACTCCAGGATGACCGAATCAGCCTTCATGGGCACACCCGGCAGAACCAGCCTGCGCACCACCCGGCCGTCCGAGGTCGCCGGAATCCATAGGATTTCCTCAGGAACCAAGGTGCCCAATCCTCTCACTTCCAGCAGCATCGGCCCTCGCTTTACTGTGTCAACCCAGACGGTCGCCTTATCCACGCTGGGCGCGGCGGGCTTGAGGCGCGAAAGTCCAAGGGTTACGGAAGCAAGGACTAACAGACCCAGAATAGAATAAATGATCCTGCGAATTCGCCTTTGTCGCTTTGCAGACTCACGTGGGATGTCCATAGAACCTCTCCGAGGGTATTTAAGGCACGAGGGCTGCCATCCTCTTCGTTAATCGAGCCATTTATTTTCAAGGGGTTAGGGAGAAGGGCGGGCGAAACTCCCGGCTGAGGTGTCCGGTTTTGGGATAGCTCGTCCCGAGTTCGAACAGTGACATGATTGCCGAATGGCAGTTAGCGACACCGAAGACCAGGTCTTCCCGCCGCAGCGGGCCGATTGCCGATTGCGGGACCAGAAAATCGAAACTCGAAAATCGAAACTCGGCTCCAATGGGTCGCCACGGCGTCTTAGCCGAGTTTCGAATTTCTAGTTTCGAGTTTCGGACATCGGCCATCGGCCTGCCGCGGCGGGAAAATCAGAAGTTTTCGCCATTCTGGGCCAAACCATGATCGCAGAGATTTAAAGGTTGACAGATTGCACTTCGTGAGCTAGCATGCTAGCGTATGAATACGGTCGGGAATGCCCGCAAGGACCACATACGCCTCAGCGCCTTGGCCTGTCCTGGAGACGAAAAGCCCCCGGCGTCAGGGAAAGTGATTTGTTGGCAGGCGTCTTCTGTCAACCATCAACTCTTGAC
>JBAVYG010000013.1:0-2157 GCA_049698675.1 Terriglobia bacterium | reverse complement strand
CCTCCAGCCAGCGCAGGACGGGTGAGGGGGTTGAGAGCCTGCGGCCTGACATCTGACACCGGTTCTTGGAGACGAGAGGCCACCCGGCTCACCACTTCCGATGTGGGAAGAGTGGCCACCTCGTCGGCGCGCGCGAGCTCCTGTTTGCGGAGTGACTCAAGACTTTGATTCAGTCCTTCGGCTTGGCGCGCGAGTTGTTGCCGCTGGGCTTCAAGCTCACGGACGGCCTGGGCGCTCTGCTTGGCATCCCGAAGGGCGCCGGCCGCTTGCTGTTGGAGCCGGGAGATCTCCTCCGCTGCTTGCTTCTTCACCTGCTGGGCCTGCACCGTGTCACGCCGCCGAGCTTGGCGCTCGCAGGACCAGGCAAAGAACATGATGACAACACCAGCCAGAGCGGCGGCAGGCAGGCCCGGAATGCTCCGCAAGAGCCCCTGCACCAGGCTGAGGCTCGCGAGTTTCCGGCCTGCGGCCCCAAGCTTGCCCAAGCACGTTGTCAACAACAGCGGTTGGTTACTTCCCATTACTTCTTCTCCAAAATGCGCTGCAGCGTTTCGTTGGCCTTGCCCAACCCATAGAGCGCCGCAATAAAGAGCGTGAGGCCCTCCAGGCTGGGAAGGACGTGGTTGTGGAATACGAGGAAGGTAATCCAACCACACGCAAAACCCAGCGCCAGAAATGCTCCGAGGCGACTGAAGCTCGCCTCACCCGATTCGGAAAAGAGTTGTTGGAGAAATTTCATCATGACCCGTTTCTGTGACCTTCCTTTCGTTGTTTCCCGTTTTGCAGACCTTTTATCTGCGTCACTTGCTTGATCGGCGGACTTGAAAATGCTCGCCTGTGTGAATTCCGTCCCAACGGGAGAATCACGACGCCGCCTTGGCCTTATCTCCGAAGCGCGCCGCTGACTGCCCAACCATCAACGCACGATAGATCTCCATCCGCATCAGGCCGTTTTCAACGTAGGCGGGATCCGCTGTCCTGCCATCGGGCCGGCCAGTGTTCCAGCAGTGGAACAACTCCTCAAATTCGCGGGCGAGGTCGAGCTGGTAGCTCTTGGCGAATTCAGCAAGCAGTTGGATTGCTAAGTGATAATGAAATCGCGGCTCGAGGAGGTCACGCACAGTGCCGTGCCGCCCGATCACGTGGAAACCCATGATCTGCACGAAGCCCCACGAAGAGGCCAGCTCCCGCAAGGCCTCGTCCGCCAGGCGGGAAAGTTCGCTGGCTTGGCCGGACGTGAAGAGGGAGTTGAGAAACTTCTCGTGGAACTCGCCCGTCTTGGGATGGAGGACCTCCGCGAGTTCCTCGCAAAGCGCCTGGGCACGAATCCCAACGTAACGGGGAGACTCCCCGGCCGCTACCGCTTTCAAGTGGCGATACACCGAAGGCTCAAAACGGACAGCCGCGGGGTTTCCGCCGGACTCGCCGGCGGTCAACGCGCCCAGGAACTCGGGACGGACTGATGACGAGCCGCAGGCCTCCTGAATGAACCCGTCGCAACGCGCAAATACTCTCCGAACCAACCTGTGTTCAGCCTCAGTGCGAGCGGCTGCGCCGGAATGAAGGCCGCCCGCCGGCGAAACCCCGGTTGTGGAAGGAGGAACGAGCGCCTCCGTACGCGACCGAGTGTTGGAAAAGATTATCGGCGTGCTCGTCGCGTCCTGCTGCGCCCGGCTTGGCATTGCCCGACTCATGAATGTAGCCTAGCACGTGGAGATGGAATAGTGGGAAAGGGTGGAGAGAATGTGAAAGAATTTCTTATTTGCCTAAGCCAAAAGGTGATAGCGGCAGGCGCTTCTATCACATTGTGAAATGCGCTTCAGCAAATGGCGCGTTTTGACACACACATAGGAAAATCTGCATGTTCGGGCGAGGCGTTCGAAACCCTCGTTGCATCAGACAGGCTGATGAAGGGAGCTCAGTTGCCGCCGGCGCTGGACCCGGAAAAAAGGGGCGACGCCGTTTGGTCTAGGCGCTATCCTGGGCAAATGCGGGTGTTCTGTCGAATGGAGCCGCTCTGCAGGTCAGGTTCCACTGGGCCTGGAGACGCGAGGTCTGACGCAGAGGCAGGGACACAAAAAGGAGAGTATTACCATGCGGGCTGTCATCCAAAGAGTAAAGCGGGCGGAAGTACGAGTCAACGGCCACGCAGTGGGG
>JBAVYG010000012.1:0-3136 GCA_049698675.1 Terriglobia bacterium | reverse complement strand
ACCCTGAACTTTTTGTTAAACCGCTGCTCTACCTAAAAGTCAAGCAGTCTGGAAAGATGGTCTGCAAAGATGGTAGTGGGTCAATTTGATGCTGTAGCGGCGAGTTTATCTCGCCAAATGGCGGCGTAAAGCCGCCTCTACATCAAATTGACCCACTACCGGAAAGATTGTAGGGGGGAAGGCAGAAAGCGTAAGGCGCGGCAAAAAAAGGCCACAAGCGCAGAAGCTGTATACAGCGGGCAAGATGCCGTGCCCCAGTTTCGGTTGTTGCGGCGGGGATTTCGCCTTTTATTTTGGGGCAACACGCGGTAGGCTGGATGCTTCCAAAAGCATGTAATGACATCCCACGAACCGGAAGGTGACTTATGCTGAAGCAACGCACGCCGCGCCAGCTCGTCTGCGCCGTAGCAATCACGCTCCTGATGGGCGCGCAATCTTTCCCCCAAACTACCGTGACTTCCACGCAACAGGATCAGAAAGACCTGGCGGTGACCGTTTACAACTCCAATGTCGCGCTGGTGCGGGACGTGCGCAGGCTGCGGCTTCCCGCGGGGACACTGGACTTGCGTTATATGGATATTGCAGCTCAGGTGAATCCCGCCACGGTCCACATCGTCTCGCTCACTTCCCCCAAGGACCTGAGCGTCCTGGAGCAGAACTACGAGTACGACCTGCTGAGCCCGCAGAAGCTTCTCCAGAAATATGTGGGCAAAGAACTGACCCTCGTCCGGTTGGTGACCGAGAACAATTCCACCAAGGAAGTTCCCGTTAAAGCCACCCTGCTTGCCCTTAACGAAGCGCCGGTGTGGAAAGTCGGAAACGAAATCATCACCGGCATGGGCGCAGACCGCTACGTTTTCCCTGACCTGCCCGAAAACCTGTACAGCAAGCCGACCCTGGTGTGGCTGCTGGAGAACAACAGGGCTGGCGAGCAGACAGTGGAAGCATCCTACCTGACCAACCAGGTCAATTGGAACGCAGACTACGTTCTCACGATTCGTTCGGATCAGAAGGCGGCGGATTTGAACGGTTGGGTGACGGTCATCAACAATAGCGGAACGGCATTTCGGAATGCGCAGCTCCAGCTTGTGGCAGGCGAGGAACACCGCGTGGAAGGAGCAGGAGTGGTCGGTGGCGTTCCTGGAGGCAGGCTCATGAAGGCGATGGCCGCACCGGCGCCCCAATTTGTCCAAGAGCCGATCTCCGAGTACCACCTCTATACCCTCGAGCGTCGCACGAACCTCCAGGACAATGAAACCAAGCAGATCAGCCTGCTTGACACTACGGGGGTCAGCTTCGACAAGATTTTCGAGGTGGACGGACAGCAATACTACTACCACGCCGCCCAGCGCCCCGGGGAGCCCATTAAGGAACCCGTCCAAGTCCGTATTAAGTTCAAAAACTCACAGGAAAACTCTCTCGGCACCCCGCTGCCCGCCGGAACGGTGCGCGTGTATCAAGGCGACTCGAAGGGGCGGGTGCAGTTCATCGGCGAAGACCGCATCGGCCATACTCCCAAGGATGAAACACTCGATCTCCACATCGGCAACGCGTTCGATGTGGTCGCGGAAAGAAAGCAGACGGATTTTAAAGCTTATGGCCGAGCTTTCGAGTTCGCCTTCGAGATTTCACTTCGCAATCACAAGCCGGAGCCCATTACCGTGGTTGTGAATGAGCCCATTGGCGGCGATTGGACGATGCTCGACTCAAACTACAAGTACGAAAAGACGGCTGCTTTCGCCGCGCGATTCACTGTGCCGGTGGCGGCCAACGCGGAATCCGTGCTGAAGTATCGCGTGCGGGTGCAGTGGTAACCTACAAAGTACCAAGGGAAGACTTGCACAGGCTCGTGGAGGGGCGGGAGGACTTGTTCAAGGCGCACAACTGGAGCCTGTGAGCAGACACTCCGTGAGTTGGCGCCTTGATGGGTTCGGCAGGTCGCGCGGATTCACTGTTGTCCTCTGTGTGAGCGGCGGGATGAGTTATCACTCGCGAGAGCCAGGACATGACCCGGACATAAACGATGGCGGCTTGTTGCTGCTCCACTGTATCGCTCGGGTGGGTGCGCGAGGCGGATGCGGGACTGCCAATCCACTCCCCTAAAGTGCTGGCGAGCGCGAAGAAGATGGCCAAAATCAGGATCAACAGCGGCAATGGCAGCTTGGCTTTCTCCATAAATCGATACCTCCCTCCAAAGGCAACTATTCCCTTCTGGATAGCTCACTTCCAAATCCAGTGGTTAAGGGTTTAGACGCCTCACCCAAGTTTTAGTCACCAATACCGGAAAGCCCCAAGTGCATGAAGTTAGTTGGATGTTTGGCCTACTGGGCGGGTTGCGCGGAAGGCCCGAAAAGCCGCAGGGCCGGAAAGCGGGCCCTGCGCTACACTTGCCTTAGCAATCTGTCAGAGCACAAGCATGCAGTCACCGTAGCTGTAAAAGCGGTAGCGCTCTCGAACGGCATGCTGGTAGGCGCGGAGTGTGAGGTCGCGGCCTGCCAAGGCGCACACCAGCATGAGCAGTGTGGACTTAGGAAGGTGAAAGTTGGTGAGCAGCCCCCGGACCATGCGAAATGTGAATCCGGGATATATGAACAAGCTCGTTTCTCCTCTCCCCGGCTCAATTCTTCCGCCGCGCTCTTGACCCACATGTTCGAGGGTGCGGACGCTGGTGGTGCCTACGCCAATGATGCGCCGGCCTTGCTCGAGCGCCCCATTCAAAGCGACTGCGGCGGCCTGGGAAATCTCATAGCGTTCGGCTTCCATCTTATGTTCTTCCACTCGGTCCACCCGCACCGGCTGAAATGTCCCCAGGCCCACGTGGAGTGTGATCTCGCAAGTTTCAATCTTGCGCTGACGCAGCGCCTCGAGAACTCTTTCCGTAAAGTGAAAGCCTGCCGTGGGGGCAGCTACTGCGCCACGGACTTTGGCGTAGATCGTCTGGTAGGTCTCGCGATCCTGCGCTTCGTCGGCGCGCCGGATGTAGGGTGGCAAGGGAACATGGCCCAGGCGGTCGATCGCGTCTTCGATCGTACCTTCGTGCGCCCTCAAACGCACGCGGCGCACTCCGTAATCGCCTCGGCCGATAACTTCTGCCTGCAATTCTCCCTCGCCGAAGAGAAGTACCTCACCCGTTCTC
>JBAVYG010000011.1:0-1657 GCA_049698675.1 Terriglobia bacterium | reverse complement strand
ACAAAATGCTCTATACCGGCTTCGACCTTGCCGCCCTGGGCGTGTTGGCGGCCTTGCTGGTAGTCTCGAAACAACCGCTCCACCGCTTTCTCACTTACGCCTGGAATCCGTGCGTAGTTATCTCCTTCGCGATGTGCGGCCATCACGACTCTCTGGCTATCTTCACGCTCTTGGCTGCGATCCTGTTTATTATACTACATAAGCCCGCGCTTTCCCTTACATTTCTGGCGCTATCAGTGATTTCGAAATTCTTCTCCGTGCTGTTGCTCCCCATTATCTTGAGGCGTACTCGCCCGGCCTATGCCGCTCTCTTCGTGGCCGTTGTGGGCCTGAGCTATCTGCCATTCCTCAGCGGGCGAGGGCGCCTTTTCAAAGGGCTCTCCGACTTCGCGGCAGGCTGGGAAGGCAACGACAGCCTCTTCCGCCTCATCCGGCTTGCCGGAAACTCCAAAGCGCAGGCCGAACTCGTGGCGGGCGTACTCGTCATGGTGCTTGTCGCTTACGCCTTGAAACGCCGCCTCGAGCCCCTTGCAGCAAGCCTTCTGCTGATTTCCGGCCTGCTCTTCCTCTCCCCCAACGCTTTCCCCTGGTACTTCACCTGGATCGTCCCTTTCCTTTGCTTCTACCCCCGCGCACCCCTCTTGCTGATCAGCGTAACCAGCGTCCTTGGCTACGCGCCGGTGGTGGCTTACGCTGCGGGGCAACCTTACCGCGACTCCCCGTTCATCTTGCTGCTCGAGTACGCGCCAGTTCTTGCTTGGCTGCTTTACCAGGGTTGCCGTGCCTCACGTCCGGGTTCCGAACCGGAGATAAGTTAACCGTGCGATGGCCGAACGGCCTGCAAATCAACCCCGCGCCACAGCCTTCATGTCGCGTCGTGGAAACAAGGCGCATACCCCGGGCCTGTCATCCTGAGGAGTCCCAATCTGATCGGGGCGACGAAGGGTCTCAGCAGTTTCGCCCCCTTACCGCCTACCAGCTATTAACTACCTGTGTTTTCAACAACATTCCCGGATCTAGCAGCTAAGTACCTTTGTTTTCTAGGACATTCCCGCTTCACCCTCACTTTTTCCACACCGGTCCTTTGTTTTCAATAACATTCCAGCATAGTTCGGGCATTTTCTAAAGTTACTAGTTTTCGTTTTCCCCATCGGCATTGACACCCTGTCATAGACTACGGTACGGGGCCGGACTCCCGCCAACTTGAACTTCCTCCAAATTCAGCAGGCATTCCCCAGCAAGTAGAAGGCAGTCCGCAGCGGCCAGAAGTAAGAAGGCAATTCATAATTCACAAGTCACCATTCACAATTCCTTTATTTTCAACAACATTCCCGGTTTAGACAGCTAAGTCCCTTTCTTTTCTATTAGATTCCCGCTTCACCGCCACTTTTCCCACCCCGGTCCTTTGTTTTCAATAACATTCCCGCGTTGCTCGGTCACTTTTTGAAGTTCATTCGGTCGTCATAGCAAACAGTAGGGAATGACATGCTGGCGGTTTGGAAAATAAGAACGGGGAAGTCATCCGTGAGGTCTCTTCGGTCATGGCAGAGCTGCCTAGCGTCATGTTCTAGGCTATCATATTGAGCATCGCTTGTCAAGAGTTTTTTCGAGGCGTGTCAAAGCTCTTTAGAAATGTCCCCTTTTTGGTTTTCTCTTT
>JBAVYG010000010.1:0-1907 GCA_049698675.1 Terriglobia bacterium | reverse complement strand
GTCCCATGCCGGCAAGTATACATGAAATGCTCTTGGATGTCACTATATTATGTAATACTCTTTAGGATGCTGAAAACCTTTTTCAATGCTGTCATTCCGACCCGGAGCGAAGGGGAGGAATGACACCGGAGGAGAAAAACGTGACGTCAAACCTGATCACCAGCCTTTACGTGTTCATGCTGGCAGGCTTTCTCGGTTTCCAGGTGATTCGACGAGTCTCTCCACTTCTTCACACACCGCTCATGTCCCTGACGAACGCCCTGGATGCCATCGCTGTGGTAGGCGCCATCGTGCTTGTGGGCGAGCATAAGAGCACGCTTGCGACCGTCCTTGGGACAGTGGCGATAGCCGCCGCAATGAGCACCGCGGTCGGCGGTTTCCTGATTACGGACCGCATGCTGAGAATGTTCAAAACCAGTAAACCGAAAAAGCCATGACGCCACTCATTAACGAGACTTTTATCCAGATCACTTACCTTGTCGCCACCGCCCTGTTCATCCTTTCTCTCAAGTGGCTGAGCGCGCCAAGCACTGCACGACATGGTGTTTGGGCCGGTGAACTTGGGATGGTCCTGGCGATTGGCGGGACGCTGCTCTATCAGGGGATTGTGGACTACAAGTGGATCGTGATTGCCCTCGTCCTGGGGGCGATCATCGGCGTCCCCCTTGGCCTTGTCCACATGACGGCGGTCCCGCAGCGGACGGCTCTCAGCCACGCTTGTGGCGCTCTGTGCGTAGCGCTGGTCGGTACGGCAGAATACTATCTGCGCGCGCCCAACGTCCCGCCCTTCATGATGGCGGTGCTCTCCATGGAAGTTATTCTCGGCTCGCTGACCTTCACCGGCAGTTTGATGGCCTCAGGGAAACTGCAAGAAATCCTGCCGCAACGCCCGATCACCTATAAAGGGCAGAACATGGTGAATCTATCGCTCCTGGCGGTAGCGGTGATAGTCGCAGTCATCCTGGTGCATCACCCTGGGCAGAAGCACCTCTTCCCGCTGCTCATAGGTATTCCGTTGGTCTTTGGCGTCCTGATGATCGTTCCCATTGGTGGCGCAGACATGCCCACCGTGATCTCGCTGCTGAATTCTTACGCCGGCCTTTCTGCGGCGGCGATGGGGTTCGTCTTGGACAGCAAGCTTCTGATCATCGCGGGCGCGCTGGACGGCTCTTCGGGGTTCATCCTCTCGGTGATTATGTCCAAAGCGATGAACCGCTCCTTCACGAATGTTCTGTTCGGCGCGTTCGGGCAGGTGCAGGCTTCTGCTGTGGCAGGCGAGGAAGCGCGAACCGTGCGCAGCGCCACAGCCGAGGAGGCCGCCTCGATTCTTGCGGCTGCTAACTCCGTCGTGATCGTTCCAGGGTATGGGATGGCGGTGGCGCAGGCGCAGCACAAGGTCAGGGAACTTTATGATGCCCTCAGCAAACGCGGCGTGGATGTGAAGTTCGGCATTCACCCCGTGGCGGGACGCATGCCCGGTCACATGAATGTTCTGCTGGCCGAGGCCGACATCCCTTACGACAAGTTGATGGATATGGAAGCCATCAATCCGGAGTTCCCCCAGACCGACGTGGCCTTGGTGATCGGTGCGAACGACGTGACCAATCCTGCCGCGAGGACCGATCAGGGCAGCCCCATCTACGGCATGCCCATCCTCGACGTGGATAAGGCCCGAACCGTCATGGTGATTAAAAGGAGCATGAGCCCCGGCTTCGCGGGCATCGACAACCCTCTCTATTACTTGGATAAGACCTTGATGCTCTTTGGGGATGCCAAATCATTTGTCGGCGACATCGTGCGCGAGTTGGCGGGAAGCGGGCACGCGTAGGAAGGGCAGGATTCAGGAGTCAGGATTCAGGATTCAGGATTCAGGGGAAAGAAACAGAAAGCGGGGTTCGGGAGTCCAC
>JBAVYG010000009.1:0-3116 GCA_049698675.1 Terriglobia bacterium | reverse complement strand
GTTATTATCGATTGTCCTGCCATGTGGATCCTACGTCCGGCAAGGTTGGGCTTTCGCCGAAGGTCCGGAGCCACTGCAACCTCGACCGCAATGGGCCTCATTGCGATCCAAGAAGCTAGAATACTTTTCAGAGGCAATGCGCGACGCCGTAAGCCCTTCCTGCGTGCTGCAAGGGGTTTATCCCAGGTAAATGACAAGACCGGGCAACCGTCCCGCCGCCGGTTCGAGGTACCGCGCGCCATCTACGCCCAGCAGCGAAACGTCCCGGCCTACGTGGCAGTTTGCGAGCAAACTGAGTTTTCCGCCCAGGACTGCCTCGTGATCGCCCTTATGCACGAGGGTCAGGACGGCCTTTGGTGCAAAACTGAACAAGTGGCGCTCCGCATCCGGCGGGGGACCGAAATGCGGCTGGATCGCGCTTGTCCAAGTGGCGGGTGGTCGACTTGTGTGGGCGCGGGGTGCACGGACAAGCTGATGAGAACGGCTCGGGGGACGCATGCGTCTGAATTCGAGGCCCGGGAAGCGCACGAGCATTGCAAGGCCAGACGATTCCTGATCAGGGAGGCAACCATGAGCAAGCGAATGACTCGCCGGGAGCTCTTTAAGGATGTGGGTGTAGCGGGTGCGACGACTATATTGGCCGTTGGTTCAGGGAAAGCACCCCCCCCTGCTGATCAGTTGGCGCAGGCGACGCAGGGTGGGGAACCGCCCGCTCGTCAATTGGCGGAAGCGGTCCAGCGCGCGGAACCAGCTTCCCTCACTTCGCACGCTCCCATGGGCCCACACGAAAATCATTTTGTTGAACTGACCGCAGGGGACATGATCGTCGCTTTCGACCGAAGGTACGGTTCGATTTCGTCGATCACCAAGAAGGGCGACCCGCTGGGGACGAACTTTATCGGGAACGAACACAACACGCCCGGGGTTGATGCCTCCAACTCCCGATGGACCGGGGATCTCGTCACTGCCGTCTGGGACATCACCGACACCAACCCGGCACATCGCCATTGGTCGCCACGCGTGCAGTTCATCCTGGAGGGAAAGTGGAGGCCGGAGCTGACCGGAAGGTCCGGTGATATTCGGCGGGTGAGCTTCGACGCAGGAACGTTCGCCGTTAACTATGAGGGAGCCTCGAAAAATGAGGACGGCATCCGGAGTTTCAGTCTCGCCATGAAGTATCACAGTGGAGAGGACAATTCGCTGTTCTGGGATATCGAACTCCGCAACGTCACGGATCACGTCCTGGAGATCGGTGAACTCGGATTCCCGCTGATGGTTAACGATGATCAGGGCGAATATAACGTGGATCCGAAAACTGCCCGGCCTTTTCCCGCTGACGACACGGAGCACCCGCTTAGAATTCCCGCCGATTATTTCTCCGTCTATCACGAGCAATACCCGCGGATCCAGAAGCTGTTCCACGAGCAGAAGGTCGTGGCTCACCACTTTGTAGGCGGGCACAGCTCCTACGTGCTCATCCAGCGCCCTCTGGGCAATGCGCCGTTTCTTCTTCTCCAGGCCATGCAGGACACGGCATTTGAGTGCGTCTATCGTGACGGCAGTTCTTTCGGTGAACAGGTGTACTGGTGGGATGGACCAAACATTCTGGCCATCCATTCTTGGGCCACAAAGAACTTGCGGAAATGGGACAAAAATCCCTGGGTGAACGGGCACACCTCGCTGGTCTTACAGCCCGGGGAGAAGTGGTCTTGCCAACTGCGCTTCGCCTTCGTGGAGAGTTATGACGCGATTCGGGAGGAGCTCTGCAAAGCGGGCAACCTCGGCATCCGGGTTCTGCCCTCCATGGTGGTTCAGGAGAATACCGACGCCTTCGTGGAGTTGAAATCGAAATCCGACGTGGAGAAAATCGATTTCCTTTCCGACAACATTACCGTCAAAGAAAAGAAGCGCGTCGATGACAAAACCTTGCTGACGCTGTCATTCAAGGGCCGAGGCCAGAAGAGCCTGAAATTGCACTATGGCGGCCGCTGGACCAATCTGCACTTCTACTGCATCGAGGATATCGCGCAACTGCTGAAGGCCCGGGGGCGGTTCATTGTGGAACGGGAATTCTACGAGAACCCCGAGGATCCCTATCACCGGCACCACATGTTCTTGCCCTTTGACCATCGCATCGGGAGCACTTTCCTCGACTCTGATGAAGTGTCGGAGGTGGGCGGAAGCGACGCCGAATTCGGCTTTTCAGAGCCTTTGTTCCTGGCCGAGAAGAACGTCTACTATCCTTCCCCGAAAGAAGTGGCGACCCTGGAGACCTATGTCGCCGATTGCCTGTTCAAGTACATTCAGAATCCTGAGACGTACGCCGTCCGTGCCTCGCTTTATTGGAAGGAAAGGTATCCATCGAGCCCCTGGAGCCATTGGACCGAGGAACGATCCAAGGATACGTATCGGGCGTACAACTACGCTCACGTCATGAACATTTATCACGCCCTGTACCGCATCGGCAAGCGCTATGGGCTGCTGACGCGCAAGAGCCCGGAGGAATACCTGAGGATGTCGTACCGGACCTGCCTGCAAATGTTCCAGACGGACCCCTGGGGACATGTCGGCGTGATGGGCGGCGGGAACGCTGTGAACATTCTCGAGGACCTCGGAAAAGAAGGATGGCAGGAGGAACACGGCAAACTGCTGGAGGAAATGCGGCAGTGCAACGAGGTCTTCCTCAACGACCCCTATCCGTACGCTTCCGAGTACCCAGTGGACACTACCGCCCACGAACAAGTCTATTTCTTTACCCGCTACTTCGGTAATACCGAGAAGAACCTCAAGACGCTGCAAATCACTAAAGCACTTCGAGGAGGGAACCAGCCGGTCTGGTTTCAATACGGCAATGACAACAAGGGCGATCTGACCTGCTGGTACACCGAGTCGACCAATGGCTGGGCCTTGCTGCGCGGGTTCGAGGACACCGGCGACCTGGATACGTTGATCAAGGGATTCGCGGGCGTGATGAGCGTGGAAGTCGACCTGCTTCCCGACGGTATGTGCTTTGCGCATTTCATTTCCACGCCGGGAGTGCTCGACTTCGAACCCCCAAGGACCTTGGACGGCGGGATCGCGCAGTTCGGTTTTCTTAAGGCCGTGAAGTCCTATGT
>JBAVYG010000008.1:0-4733 GCA_049698675.1 Terriglobia bacterium | reverse complement strand
CACTTTCGCAACGAGGCTTAGCGCGGGGGGCGTAGCGGATCATTTCGTGTCCCAGATGCTTCGACAAGGTGATGCCCAGGTCTTCAAGCGATACAGCCAAGCGAAGCTCACCATGATGCGGGAAGCGCTGGCCAAGATGGACCGAAAAGCTAATGAGCATGAGGTGATTTCTGGAACAGCAAGGCCGAACTGAACGTATTTTGGAACATTTTTGGAACACAATCGGTAGTTTCGATGGCATTGGAAAATAGGATCGGATTGAATATAAAGGGTTTGGTTGGTGGACCTGGGGAGGTTCGAACTCCCGACCTCATGACTGCCAGTCATGCGCGCTCCCAACTGCGCCACAGGCCCATACAGCCGATGATTAACTTCTATCATGGCTACATGGTGCTGTCAATCCAGACTTAGAAGGGAAGTGCACGACCCGGTGGCGATGGGCCGCCTTCCAGACGGGGCCAACCGCGAGACGCATGAAGAAGTCAATATCCAGCAGCCAGAGGACTGAAGAATATTGTTTCAGGTGACATGCCGCGCATTGTACCTACCCGCCATAGGTGAGGCCCGGCGCCAATGGGTCAACGGTCCCCGAGCCACGACCAGACGCCACCCGCCAGGTCTCTCGCCGTCCGTGCCGCACCCTCCGCGGTCCCCGGCGAACCCGGCGTCCAGTTTACATCCAAGAGGGCCACCTGGCCATTATGAATCGTGTAGTCGAACTTGCCGTAGTCGAAACCCAGCCCGCGTCGCAGGCTGATCAGTTGTGGGGGGACGGGGGGATTTTCGTCACGTAGCACAGAAGCAGATCGCTTGAGGAAGGGTTTCTTGCCGGCGACCCGCACATTTCGGCTGTGGTCCCCGAGGAAAAGGTAATACCGCATGAAGTACCAATCGCCCTCTCTCTCTGGAAGGAACTTCTCAACGACGAGGGCTTTATTGCTGAACACACCGCGGGGGACCTCCGCCAAGCTATTGAAGACGGGGTACTTGCCCAGCACGGCCTGCCGCGCCAACCCCGCAAAGGCTTGCCACGTGATCCGCAGCGCCCCGCGGTACAGCCACGACAGCAATGGGTACCTGGGCAGCACCAACCAGCGCTCCGGCCAACCCCCAAAATTCTTGTTGGTCTTGACGATGACAGGGCCCTGGTAGTCGTTGCCATCCTCTAGCAGGTGTTCACTGAAACTGCGTTTGGAGATGTCGACAACCTTGCCATTCAATACATTCGGATACGACCTGATGTAGGCGATGTAGTCGTCCGGCAGGCGTGTCAGATCAACTTGGGGGATCAGTAGGTCGGCCTCCGGGCGGTCCCTGGTACCGTATTGCCACGACACCTCCAGGCCGCTCTTTCTCCACACTTCAGCCAAGGCGTGGATCAGATATCCTTGCGCTCTCCTTCGTCGCTGGCACTCATGAAGCAGGATGACAACCCGCTTCAAGGCTTCCTCCTCTGACCTCGGGCCCCGCCTTGGCCTGCGTAAGGCCGCCCCATCGCCGTCCAAGCGCGGGCTCTAGCCTCAACCCGAGGCGAACGCACGGCGGCGCAGTACCACCGTAGGACATCGCTCGCCCAATTCGTACGAAGGCACATGAAGCGACTCGAACTGAAATCCACCTGGACTCGAGCAGAACAATTGGCGGAGGTCGGCCACAGTAAGAAAGAAGAATCGGTCGGGGCAATCCCGGTATGCGTCGATGACGTGCATCTGCCCGGCGGACCAGCCGAGCTGCCGAGCCAAGCAGTAGGGGTCCGGCGCCGCCGCATGGAAAGCATCCCAGATGGTTTTGCGCTGGACGCCATCCGAAGAAGTGCCCTGTAATGCCATGCCCAGCCGCAGCTTCAGGATATTGATGTTGGATACTCGTCCTTGAACAAAGTCCCGCAGCACCGTTTCCGGCGATTCACGCTGAGACGGTAGAACGTAGAGGCGAAGGATAGTCAGCCCGCCATCGGAGAGCACCTGGCGGAGAATGCGGACGAGTCGCCGGTGCTCTTGGGGGTATTGGGGCTGCTCCATCCCTCCATCACACAAGATAATGTCGCGGGAGCCGTCCGGCAGCGTCATGGTAGTCCAGTCGGCACAATACACCGCGTCCTTCGGTCCCGGCCACACAGCGTCAATCATGGGCTGAGTACGGTCGACCGCCATGATGTCCGTACCCTTCGGCCATGGCAGGAAGTACAGTTCGGGAGTTACGCCCAAAAGGAGAACCCGTGGAGGGGCGTTGCTCTGCACCCATTCGTTCATCGCAACGGTGTAGAAACTGATGTCCTCGGCTACACCGCAAGGGAGGACCTAACCACTTCCAATGCTTCGGCAACTCGTGCCAGTAATCAAACTTGCTGCCCGCAGGGCAGGCGCCTTCTTGCGCAAGCGATGGGTCATTGCGAATTCGCTCCAAAACTCCTCGTTCCCTCTGCATGACTCGGCGGCTACCTGATAAGAACCTCGTTCGCGTTGCTGATAATCTGGAGGAAAACCAATTGCAAGTCAACACAAAACTGGGTGTTGGTGTGATTTGGGAACAAATCTCCTCCCCGTGGTGTCAATAGCAATGACGAGGAAGGCAAGCGCGGTCTTGCAGTTGGAGCCGGGAAGTGGTATCGTATGGGCGTAATGGACACCGTGCGAACCGTGGGGATGGCGCTTGAGCGGGGGCTTCCCGCAATCAATGAAGAGGCGCCCTTGGTCGCGGAGTTGCAGGCAGGCTCCGAAGAGGCTTTCGTCTACTTGCTGGCAGTTTACCAGAAGCCGGTCTTCAACCTCGTCTCGCACATTCTCGATAACCAGGCTGAGGCGGCGGACGTTTTGCAGGATGTGTTCATCAAGGTCTTCAAAGGAATTCGGCAATTTCACGGTGACAGCAGTCTGAAGACCTGGATTTACAGGATAGCCGTCCATGAGGCTTCAAACCACCGGCGCGGTTGGATGCGGCGTCATTGGCACGAACCCCTTTCCATCGACGACACGGGTGCGGAAGTTGCTTTGTCGGCGGCAGAAGCGCGGGCCAGCTCTGAAACTCCCTATCGGCTCCTCGAGCAGGCGGAGCGGCAAGAACTGTTGAGGCGGGCGCTCGCCAGCCTGGCGCAACCTTATCGGACCGTAGTGGTTTTGCGGGAGATTGAGGGGTTGGCCTACGAGGAGATTGCGCAAGTGACGGGGATGGCGGAGGGAACCGTGAAATCCCGTCTGAGGCGGGGCCGGGAATTGCTTCGCAGGAAACTCGTGAGTTGTTTTGGCAAAGCCCATGTTTGAAGGATGCGTTGAAATTCGAAATCACTATTCGGATTACCTGGATGGTCTCTGTGCGCCCCAGGTACTGAAATCTATCCGCTTTCACCTGAACTACTGTGGGTCCTGCCGGCGTGAGCTGGAAGTGTGGGAGAGCATGCGGGCGGACCTGCGCGGGATGCCCCGTAGTCAAGTTCCTCCTGAACTGGCCTTGCGATTACGGGTTGAGGTCTCCCAGGGCCTGCATAGAAATATGCTCGAGCGGCTACGGGTGTGGATGGATAATGCCCTTCAGCCGATGCTCTTGCCAGCCTCGGGCGGGGTACTGGCGGCGGTTGTTTTCTTTTGCCTGATCATGGGTTCAGTGGTTGTCCCGGCGACGACGACTCCGGATGTGCCCCTGGCTTTTGTGACGCCGCCCCGCGTACTCGAGTTGGCGCCCTTTGACTTCAATACCGGCGACGCGCCGGTGGTGGTGGTCACCCGCATTGACGCGGGTGGCCGCGCGATGGGGTATCGCGTATTATCCGGCGGGACCTCCCCGGAGCTCATCCACCAACTTGACCGGGTTATTTACTTCAGTAATTTCCAGCCCGCGACTTGGTTTGGCAAGCCCACGGATGGCCAAGTAGTCCTCTCCTTGCGGCGGATCACAGTCCGAGGCTAGTCTGTTTGGTGGCGATTATTTTGGAGGCTGTCCCTTCAATTTCCCCGTATCCTGTGGTCAGGTGTGATTGGTTCTCTTCTGCCTCACTCAGGCGGAGGCCCCACCAGTGTCTCTGTCTGGGGGTAGGTGTGCTCGCCCTGCTGCTCGCCGCACCCTCGGCCCATGCTCAGCAACAGCAGGGCACCGTCATTCTGGAGTCGAGCGAGCAAGTTTTTTGCGTCATGGCGGCGCTCAACGCCGGCGGATATGACACCGGTCTTGGCCATGCGACGGAAGACCCTACGCGCGAGGAGGCGAGGGAGTATCTGGCGCAAGCCCAGGCGCCGGTGGCGAAAAGGCTGGAGAACTTTTATGCGCAGCACCGCGTGGAGGGCGACCCTGGCGCGGACCTGGGTCAATACGTTTCCTTGGCCCTTCTGCTGGGGCCGCCTCCGGACTTCAAATTGCTGGTTCCTCAGACGGACCTTCCCCCGGATGCCAGGGCAGTATCCGGACTGGTTCCGCTCTTAAAGACCTTTTACGTACAAGCAAAACTCCATGAGCTCTGGTCTCGATTGCAGGTGCGTTACCAGGCAGCGGAGGTTCGATACTCCGCTGCCGCACGCCAGGCCATGTTCATGACGGATATGTACTTCCGCCTTCCTGTGGGCGGGTATCTGGGGCGGACCTTCCGGATCGACCTCGACCTGTTAGGGGCGCCGGAGCAGGTGCAGGCGCGGATTTACGGAATGGATTACTATCTGGTGGTTACGGCCTCCAGGCGGTCGAAGATAGACGAAATCCGTCACCAGTACCTGCACTTTCTCCTGGATCCTCTCGCCGCCCAATAC
>JBAVYG010000007.1:0-14789 GCA_049698675.1 Terriglobia bacterium | reverse complement strand
GCGATACAGAGCAGACAACTGGAATCGTACACCCAGGGTGGCCAAGCGCCCGAGCAGATGATGCAACTGTTCGAGACTGCCGCGGTGTGGAAGGTCCGTGGAAAGTGCTACATAATCCGAGCCTTCGAGGGTATTCTCTATATTCGAGAGCATTTTCCCTCCGGCTCCCATTTGCACAAAGATGCGAACCCCGTCCGCGTAAAGCTGGGCGATCGTATCCCGGATTCGGACGCGTTGTGTGACACTGGCGAGAATCATCTCTCGAATTGCTTCGGCCGATTCCGGATACAGCGTCGCCGTGGTTCCGGAGTAGACCGGACATCGGCTGGAACCGAGCGGAATGGTCTCCACCATGGCGCGGAGTTGGGCTTCAAACGGGGCAGCCATTTCCGTGTGGACGGTCAGAAAGGGCAGCAGCAAGGGGAAGACAGGGAGCGCCTGCCCCCATATTCCTGCATCCTGAAACTTCTGAAGAGCCGCACGCACCGCGGCTTTATCCCCACCAATGAAGACCTGGGAAGGCGAGACATCCATGGTGACCGTAGCTTCGCCGGGTATTTGGTGCATGATGGTCTCCGCTTGCTCAGCCGAGGTGGCCACCATCGCCCAAAGCGCTCCCGCCTCCTCGCTGGGCTGGGAGGACGCTTTTATAGCGCTCCGCATTTGCCGTAAGGTGTCCAAATTGAAATGCTCGCGGTCTATCACTTCGGAAGCAAACAGCGCCGACAACTCGCCGAGGGAAAAACCGGCCATGGCATCCGGCTGTAATGCGAACAACTGGAGCAAGTCCCAACTGGCCATGTTGGCCATCGACATGCCGATGGGAGATCGTTCGGACCAAGCCAGGTCGCGTTCGATCTGCGCCAGCGTGTCGTGGTCCAAGCCCGGAGGCGGAAACATTTGGTAACTCAACGGAAGACCGCCCGTCTCATCCTTGGTGAGGCTGTCCACCATATCCAGATTCTTACGGATCTCTGAAAAGTGGCGATACAACTCGGCCAATCTCGTGGCATATCCACCGGCGAGTCCCGGGAAACCAAAGCCCGGAAAGAGAAATGCGAGCTTTCCCCGATATCGTGATGAGCCGTAGTATAGGCCCGAGGGGTCTTGCCGCGACGCATCTTTTTCCGCAGCTATGCTGGCCCGAGCCTGTTCCAGCTTCGCCCGCAGCTCGGCGATACTCTTGACCACCATCGCCAGACGCACCGGATGCGCATCCGCGACGCGCCCCATTTCGGTGAAGCAGATATCACCCAGATCCTCATCGCGGAGAGTTGCCGCGCGATGAGACCAGAGCTGTAAACGCTCCAGGAGCTGAGCCGGTGATTCCGCGCTGGCCAGGAAGAGCTCAGAACTTTGCGGGGTGAACGACTCCCAGGTGGAATGATTCGCAACTTCTTCGAGGATGACATGCGCGTTGATGCCGCCGAACCCGAAGGCATTGACACCCGCGGTACGAGGAGTTTCCGGGGGTGAAACCCAGGGCCGAGCAACGGTGTTCACGCAGAACCGGCTGCCTTCCAATTTCGGGTGCACGCGCTCCACGTTCAGCGTAGGGGGCAGCAAGCCGTGGTAGATGGCCAGCGCGGTTTTGATCAACCCGGCCATCCCGGCGGCTGGCATGGCGTGGCCAATCATGGATTTCACCGATCCTAGTGCGACACTGGAGCCTTCCTTCCCGAATATCGCGTGCAGCGCGTCAATCTCAGTGCTATCGCCGACCACGGTGGCCGTACCGTGACCCTCGACGAGCGTAACCCTTTGCGGATCGATCCCTGCCTCGTCGTAGGCTCTCTGGAGGGCCAACACTTCTCCTTCCACCCGGGGAGTCATCACGGCCGTGCCACGTCCATCACTGGCCACGCCCACGGCGCGAATCGCGGCATAAATCCGATCCCCGTCCCGCCAGGCATCCGAGAGCCGCTTCAACACCACGGCGCCGACTCCCTCACCCATGAGCAATCCGTCCGCATCCGCAGCAAACGGCCGGCAAACACCCGAACGGGACAGAGCACCCAGGGTTTGGAACACCAACCAGAAATGGGGCTTCTGAACAATATGCAAGCCGGCCGCAATGCCGAGATCGCAGCGCCTCTCCCGGAGACTCCGCACGATGCTGTCCACAGCAAGGAGAGAAGAAGCACACGCCGCATCGACAGTGCAGTTCCGCCCCATAATATTGAGGCGGTTCGCCGCCCGTCCTGATGTCAGGTTGGGCACAGCACAGGCCACCACTTCGGGCCTTACCGGTGGCAATGCTGCCACCAGCCGTTTTCGAATCTCCTCCGTGAATCCCTTCGACGCACTCGGCAAGATCTGGCCCAGCAGTTCCGTGATTTGCTCAACCACCTCCATGCGGAGATATACGTGCTCGACACCGTTGCCGATATAACCACCTCGACCGATCACAAGCTCGGTTCTCTCCGGCGATAACACTTGAATCCCCTGCCGGCCGGAGGAATTCTTCTGGTCGCGGAGCGCCCGCTCGATAATCGACAGGACCAGGAACTGCTCGGGGTCTCCTTCTTCAACTTCTGCAGGCATAATGCCGAACGGAAGAGGATCGAACTCCACTGATTCGTGGATGAAGCCACCTGGTACCCGTGGCAGGTCGTGAATTTCAAGCTGGTTCCAGCGCTTCAGGGGGATAGGGGTCAGGCAGTTGGTGCCGAGCACCACGTTTCTCCAGAAGGCCGCGAGGTTCGGCGCACCCGGAAAAACACAATCCATGCCCACAATGGCAATGGGCTCGCAGGGAACCGAATCCGAGCGCTTCTGCTCAGGTGAAGGCATGTCTCAATGGGTCGCGGTTATTCGGGCAGTGGCTGGTCCCCAGGTATGTAATGAAGAACCTCAGGCTCGCCCTTTGACCCGAAAAGTAATTCGTTGACAAAACTCTGCACGCCAGCCTCAACCGAGTGGTACACAACCCCGCGTTCTTGGAGCAGTTCCGGAGGATAACGGCTGGCAATCCCAATCTCTGCCCAGGGGCCCCAGCCGATCGCCACCACGCGTGCCTCCCACTCTCGGTCCAGCTTTCTGGCGAGCCTGTTTAGGACTTCATTGGCCGGGGAATAGTCCGTTCCTCCGGCGTAGCCGTGTCGCGCTGCCAGCGATGAGAGGAAGAACAGGAAGCGCAGCGATTCCGGACGCAAAGCGCGGGCCAGGACCAGCGCGGGACCCACCTTGGTGTCGAAGACTCGCTGAAACGACTCCGGGGACTTCGTATCAAACATGCGGTCCTCGACGATTCCCGCCCCGTGGATGACTCCATCGATTCGTCCGTGGCGGTCGTAGACGGAATGAATCAGGGCCTCAAAGGCGGCTGAATCCCTTACATCCAACGAATGGTACTCGCAGCCTGCCCCGAGAGAAGTCAGTTGATTCAAGTTCGATCGCACTTCACGCCCCCGCAGGACAGCCTGGTACTCGACTTCGACTGCACTAGGTGTGACCAAGCGACCGTGGCTCCTTCTCCGTGCCACAATCGCCCGCTTCAGTTCGCTCGCTCCTTCAAGGCCGAGCGTTTCAGGTCTTTCGCGCTCCGGAACGGGTGACCTTCCGGCTATGACGAAGGTCGGCCGGAAGCGCGCACCCAACTCCTTGCAGATAGCCGCCGTAATTCCCCGTGCGCCACCGGTAACCAGGACGATGGAACTCTGGTCGAGGGGCGGCCGGCCCGCACCCTGTTTGTTGAGTTCGGATTCGTAAGTCTTCACTACGAAACGCCGACCAGCGGTGTAACCAACTTCCACCTTGGAATCGGCTCGGGCAAACTCCGCGAGAATGTACGTGAGAACGTCGGCACCGTCGCGTGGGTCCAGATCAACACACTTCATCGAAACCTCGGGCCATTCGTAGGACAGGCACTTCAGAAAGGTCGGTATGGCGGCCGCACCGGGGCGAAAGTCCCTGGCCTCGCCGTCGAAGCCGAACTGCCCGCCCGCGCCCGTAATCGCGAACAAACAACCCTTCTTCTCTCGCAGGTCCGGCCCGAAGGCTGTGGCCAGCATAAACAAACTCTTCAGTTCCAGGCTCTCTGATGCAGTCGAATTGCTATCCAGAGGTAGGAAGTGACACAGGGTTGTTACCTTCCCATATTGCTGGCTGACCAGTTCGCGAAGTTGACTGACTGCATCTCGGGACGAGAGATCGGCCTCATAAATGCCTGGAGCGGAAACGCGGCACTCGGGGCTGTGCCGTACCACCGCGACCTTCACCCCGGCAGACGACAGAGCTGCAACGGCCTCGCGAGCGCGGCCCGAATGGTCCTCCGTCAGAAGCACTACTTCATCTGGGCGCGGCTGCCGGACTGCGCCGTTCAAGGGTTCCTCGACGGCTCGCACCAGGAACCTTCGCAGTTCTGGTTCCTCTGCAGCGGAGTGAGTCTGTTTCGCCTCCACCGTCGCCGGCAGCGGCTGGGGAGCGGCTTTTCCTACGGTCTGCTCCTGTAACCAAGCGAGGACCTCCCTCAGCGTGCGCAACTTGGAAATGGTCAGGAAGTACTCCTCCCTTTCCCGATCGCTGTGCGTAAAACCAATATGTTCGGCCAGCGCTCCGAAGATTTCAGCGCGCTTGATCGAATCGATTCCCAAGTCCGCCTCGAGGTTTAGGTCGAAATCAAGCATTTCCGCCGGATAGCCGGTCCTCTTGCTAATCAGCCCCAAGAGGGTGTCATGCAAAGACTGGGCGGAACTCGTTGCGGGTGGTTCCGGTTGTGATGGAGGCGCCGCAGGTGCAACTTGGGGTTCCGGTGGGGCCACGATGACGGAAGTGGACAAAGGCACTGGCGCCACCCTCTCCGTTAGAGCCCGAGAGAGCTCCGGCAGCAAGGGAGCAGGAGCAAGCTGAGGCGGACTCGTGAACGCTGGTGCTGTCGATGCACCCGACCCATGGTGGCCGTTACCGTTTCCCGCCAAGACCTCAACCATCGCCCGCTGCGTCTCCAGGAAGCGGCTCATCAGCTCCTGCCGCTGCCGGTTCGATTCCAGTTGATAGTCGAGGAACTGCTTCATCGTGGTCTGGAATGCGGTGACCACATGTTCGAAATGGCCGTTCCCTGAGGACCCATTTCCCGAATCGTTCAGCCCTGCCATGGGCGCCTGGGCTGGTGGAACCTCTCTGAACGCCGCGGGTGGAAAGGACGGCGGCGCCGGTTGCACCGGCCTCTGCGGAGCCTCCCGCGAGGGGCCATTGGGGTTCGAAGCCAATGCTTCGGTGCTCGGTCTGGAAACTGAAGTTGATGTCGAAGAAGCTGCCCCAACCGTTGATGGAGATGCTGGCTTGGGTAAAGGCACGCTTCCGCCTGCTGCGGCTGCCGCAATTGCATTCGCCGGCGCCGCGACCGGCGCCTGAATTTTCTGGATCATGGGTCTTGCGCTTGCCCCAGTAACAATCCACTCTGTTGGCTTGGGGGGTTCTTCCCCTTTCAATAGATTTGCCAGTTCTGGTATCTCGCGGTTGCAGGCGGCGAAGAGTTTCTCTAGCCGAACCGCCCTTCCCGCCGCGTAGAACCAGCCCACGACTTTCAGGTAGTCGGCTAACCCACTGTCCGACCCCTTCTTATTGGTGGCCAGGATTACGGCAGGCCGGTTGCCCAGGATTCTATGCACGAGTCCACTGAGGACGTTGCCGGGCCCTACCTCCACAAAGATCCGCACACCCGCGGCATAAATGGCCTCGACCTCTTCTTGGAATCTAAGCGGCTGCGTTAACTGCTTCACCAGGATTGTCCGGATGGCCTCAGCTTCCGTAGCATACGGAGCCGCTTCGAGGTTGGAGTATACGGGCAAGCGAGGCGCTTGCAGTTCAACTCTGGCCAGCGCCGCCGCAAAGCGCTCGGCTGCAGCCCGCGCCTCAGGAATGTGGAAACCCGCGCTCATCGCCAGCTTCTGATACCTGATCTTCGCGGCATCCAAACTGGAAAGGAAGCTTTCCATAGGAATGCGCCGCCCGCCCACGATGGTCTGGTCGGGTGCGTTGGCGCCGGCAACGGCGACACCTGTATGGGCTCCCAGCAGGTCCGAAACCGTATCAAGGCCAGCCTGGACGGCCACCATTTGGACTGACTCGGTCCCTTGCGTTTCCTGCACGGCCCGTCCTCTCTGCTCGGAGACACGCATCAGCTCCGAAAAAGAGAGCGTACCCGCAGCACAAAGGGCCACATACTCGCCATAGCTGTGTCCAGCGACGACATCCGGCTCAATGCCAGCCGCTTTCAGCAGGGAGAACAGGGCATACCCGGCAGCGCCCAGAGCGGGTTGCGCAAGCCGGGTCTGGTTGAGGGTGCGACTCTGCTCGGTTTCCTCGGAGGGCGAATAGGCTGGAGGAGGGAAGATTGCCTCGGTCAGCCGTTCCGGTAGTGCGTCCTCCAAAACCGCATCCGCCGCCTCAAACACTTCGCGAACTAAGGGAAAGCAGAGCGCGAGTTCTTCCAACATGTTGAGGTACTGCGAGCCTTGGCCAGGGAAAAGAAAAGCCACAGGTCCCAGTGTGGCCGCCTCACCAAACACCATCGGTTCCACGGGAGAGAACGGCTCGTTGCGTGACAGTTTACTTGCAGCGACGGTAAGTTGCGAACGAAGACCTTGCAGGTCCTTGGCAACGATGGCCAACCGGCAATCGCCCTGGTGTTTTGCGACCTCCCTGCTGAGAGCCTCGGCGAGATCAACCAGGCGAACCTGGCTAACCTCCGTAAGACGGCCCTCCAGTGCGGTCAATTGACTGGCGAGCTCGCCCCGTGAAGCAGCGCGAAACACAAACAACTCCGCCGGACGGGCCTGGAGAGCGGTGGAGTGCTGCCCATGTTCCTCCATTACAGCGTGAAAGTTCGTTCCACCAAAACCGAAAGCGCTGATGGCGGCCCGGCGTGGGCTGGTGTCGGCATGAAACCAGGGTCTGGCCCGGGTATTCAAATACAGAGGAAGCGAACGGTCGCGCAGTGCGGGGGCAGCGTCGTCAACCAAAGTGGGGGGTAACACGCGATGGTGCAGCGCCAAAGCAACCTTGATAAGACCCGCCAGTCCCGCGCTCCCCTTGGTATGTCCGATCTGCGACTTGACGGAGCCCAAAGCGCAACTCTGCGGTCTTGCTCCTACGGACTGGAATGTTGTACGGAGCGTTTCTAACTCCGTACGATCGCCGACCACGGTCCCAGTCCCGTGCGCCTCCACCAATTCGACAGCGGAGGGAGAGAATTCCAGTGAATCGTAAGCCCGCAGCACGGCGCGAGTCTGACCCCGCACGGCCGGAGCCGTCAGACTCTTCTCGCGGCCGTCACTCGCCGAGCCGATAGATCGTATGACCGAATATATCCGATCACCATCTCGCTCGGCGTCGGATAGGCGCTTCAGAACCAGCATCGAGACCCCTTCGCTGGTTACAATTCCATCTGCGGAGGCGTCGAATGGGCGGCAGCGCCCACTCGGCGAAAGCGCCCCGGTCTTGCTGAACAAGAGATATCCGAAGAGGGTCTGGTCTACCTCGGCAGCTCCCACTAAAGCCACGTCACTGGCTCCGTGCCGCAGTTCCTGAATGCCCGTTTGCAGCGCCGCGAGGGAACACGCGCACGCGGCGTCGACGGTGAAGTTCGGACCTCCCAGGTCGAAGCGGTTTGCCAGCCGTCCGGCGGCGACGTTGCCCAGGATGCCCGGAAAACTATCCTCCGTTAATTCCGGCAACGTGCGATGAATATGGTCCATCACCTGTTGGCGCACCGCCGGGTCGAGACCCGGCATCCGGTTTAGTTCGAGTTCGGTCAAACAGCGGGCGATATAGGCCTGTCCCAGGTTAAAGGTGCCACCGGGAAAGCCTATAATCACGGCCGTGTTTTCCCGCGCGAACGGCCTCCTGTCGTAGCCTGCGTCGGCCAAGGCTTGTCGGGTGACTTCCAGCAGAATAAGCTGCACAGGCTCGATGGCCGAAAGACTGGCGGGGGGAATGCCGTAAGTCAGCGCATCGAGTCGAATCGGAGCCATGAAGCCGCCCCACTTCGACACGGTCCGGTCTGGAACCTTCGGGTCAGTCGTAAAGAACAGGCTACTGGGCCAGCGATCGCTCGGTACCTCCTCGATCGCATCGTGACGCCGGAGAATATTCGCCCAGTATTGTACGAGGTCAGATGCTCCTGGAAGATGGCAGGCCATGCCGACAATCGCGATGGGCTCGGGGCTTCTCCGATCGCGGTGCCGTGGCGGGCGAACATGTTCCTTTTCAACGCCAGAAACGAAATCCCCAAGCTGTGCGACGGCGCCACGGCAAACCTGCTGGTGCAATTCCTCGATGGAGCAGAGCCCCTCACGAAGACCCGCAACCTGGCCCATCATATACATTCCGTCCGTCTTCTGGCGTTCAACCGAAACCTCTACCAATTGCGACGGCAATGAAGAGCCATTATCTGAGGCGGATCGAGCCAGCCCCTTCGTCGCAATGCGAAGCCGACCTATATTGATGTCCTCCAGGCGGCTGCGGACCTCTTCCGCCGAGAGGCCCTCTTCCCGCAACTCCCGCTGAAAGACCTTGAATTGTTCTGTGTACGTTGAAGGCGCGCAGCGGATCGCGTGACCGCCTCCCATCTCGAGAAGGACCGTTTCGTTACACCGCACAGCTTCGTCTTGGAACAAAGGCACAATCGCGCCTGTGTCTACCGCCTCGCGGGTGAACAAATAGGCAGTGCCCATCAACACGCCGATGCGGATTCCGACCGCCGAAGCAGATGCCGACATAGCGGAAACCATCGCCGCCGAGCGGCCGTCGTGAATCCCCCCGGCAAAGACAATGTCGATGGCTTCCTTGGAGCCGCTCTTGCGTTGAAACTCCACGAGGGTTTCTATTACGGATTCCCACAGGACGAAGCTGGAAAGTGGCCCCACGTGCCCGCCGCACTCCCGACCTTCGAAAATGAACCGCCGCCCTCCCTGGCGAAGGAACATTTCGAGTAATTGCGGGGACGGAGTGTGGATATAGGTGCGGATACCGGAAGCCTCCAGAGAACTCGCTTGCTCCGGGCGCCCGCCTGCCAGGATGGCAAATCGAGGCCGGACCTTGAGGACAGCTTCCAATTGTTCGGCGCGCAAATCTTGAGGCACAAAGGCAAGAATCCCGACACCCCAAGGCCGGTTCCCCAGGAGCGCGGCGGTTTGTTCGAGGAGGCGCTCACATTCCGCTTGGCGCAGAAGAGCCATAGCCAGAAACGGCAATCCGCCCGCCCGTGAAACCGCATCAGCAAACCCGGCCACATCGCTCACGCGGGCCATGGGCCCCTGGAGTATGGGGAACCGGATGCCATGGGCCTGAGCAAAGGGAGAGTTCTCCACCATCGCCGGCGCCAACGTGGCAATCCTCAGATTGTCTGCTACTTGGCTGCGGTAAGCTCTCAGGATCCCGGCCACGTTTCTGTGCTGGCGCGCCAGCCGCGCCGCGAAAGCAACGCCTTGACCCAGCGCAAGAATTTCTTGCCCGTCGCTGCGCTCGAGAATTTCATCCAGCCGCGCCACAATAGCACCCGGCTCCACCCCGCTCATCTCTAACTGTTGCAGCTCACGGATCGAATTGGCGCCTTCCTGGCGGTGGACGCGATAACGGCGGCCCAACAACTCTCCCAGGCAGACGGTTTCCGTACCATCCATCGCCGCCATCCGGGAACGAAGCGGCTCGGGAATAGAACACTCTTCAGCCAGAGCAATCTCGTCCTGAAGCACAATGCCCGCCGCCCCGGCTACTCGGCACGCCGTGGCCCCGTGAGGTCCAATTCCTCCGTAAGCCCACACGGGAACGGCCACGCTCGAACACAGACGCTGGAGCAGTACGAAACTTGTCTCGCTGCCCACTCGGCCGGCAGCCTCATTTCCCTTAGCCACGAGCCCATCCACTCCAGCCTTCACCGCCTCCAGGGCTTCCTCCTGCGAGATAACCTCGCAAAAGATGCGCTTACCGAACCGGCGCAAGTTCTCGATCGAGGTCGAAAGACAGGCACCTCCATCGCCATCAGATTCCCCGGAAAGAAGGATCAGATCGACACGTGCTCCCATGCTCTCCAAAACGGACGTCACACGCTCCAGGCAGCGTACGTTCGTCCTGATACCAATGTAGCCTCCACAATGCCCGCAAAGACCCAGCACGGCTCTTCGTAAAGCCGCTGCATCCCGAACGTAGCAATGATCCACCATTGGCAAGCCGCCGGCTTTGCCGGCGGCAACCAACACTTCCTCCGCCTCGGCGCGAGGAGGGGACAACACTGCAATCTCGAACTCGGGCATGCGAACCTCTCCCTGGGTCGCTACCTGCGCATAACCACAGGGTGTAGCCTCAATAACTACGTCAGGATGAGCAATATGCGTTGCCTGCGTTTAATGCTCTCCACAAGTCATGCGTCTGGAGCAAGGACTAACAGCCAGCGATGGGCCACATCGCCACTTCTGTAAGCCCACGCCTATGCGTTAACCTGTCTTTAATATTTGCCCCCTGTCTGTTCTCAACTCCGTGCCCTGTGGTAACGACCACCCCAGATGGCGATTGACCCGAGCATTGCCAAGCACTGAGCGCACGATCTACGCCTGTATTTCCCTTTTGAACATCGCCACCGAACCTTCTGTCATGTCTCATCATCTTTATCGGCTATTCACCGCCGCGGCTTGAGAAATAAGATCAGCCCTCTCAGCCCTCGTTCCATGCTTCCGTGCTGGATGCACGTGCGCAGTGCCGGAACAAGGACGGGCAGGATTCGCTGCGGCGACTGTCCAGGGTCGCGTCAAAGTCCCCGAAAAGTAACATCCCAAAGAGGCTCTGCCGCCCGCTGTGCGGAAAGGCTTCGCCTTTCCGAGGGCCCCTGCCCTGACTAACCCCTTCAACCCGGCTGGAAGGCTGAGCCTTCCAGCCGAGTTGAGGGGAAGAAGGGAGACTGTCTGCGCCGGAAAGCCAGAGGCTTTCCGCACGGCAGGCGGCAGAGCCGCTTTTTCCGCGACCTTGACGCGACCCTGGGAGACTGTGGTTCGAGCTTGCATCTCTTGGCGCGATTGCGTACTCTCAGGGCGACTTTTTTCGCGTGGAGGCGCAACTGATCTCATGAAAACTCGATTTCGAAGCTATAGTCCAATGGCCGCAGCACTTCTAGCGACCACAATTTTGCTCTTCGCCGGCAATCTCAGTGGCGCGAAGAAACCAAAAGAGACTGCGCCTAGCGAGGCCGCGGCGCCCACTGCTCCGAAGCCGGACATCCCGGACCTCGAGTTCATCACGCGCTTGCGGGAGGAGGAATTCGGCCACGGCGAGGTGATGGACATTATGAGCCACCTCACGGACGACATCGGCCCTCGCCTGACGGGTTCGCCCAACATGAAGAAGGCCAACGAGTGGACGCGCGACCAGTTCGCCAAGTGGGGTCTCGTCAATGCGCACTTGGAGGCCTGGGGCACTTTCGGACGCGGTTGGGCGTACCAACTTTGCGAAGTTCGCATGCTCTCGCCCGACATCATGCAATTCCTGGCGCTGCCAGAGGCCTGGACGCCGGGAACGAATGGTCCGATCCGTGGCGAGGTGAGCCAACTGGTGGCCTCAACGTCCGCAGACCTCGAGAAGTACAAGGGCAAACTGGCGGGCAAGATCGTGCTGATCGGCGACGCGCGCGTCCCCGACCCCAACGATAAGCCGCTTTTCCGACGCGACGACGACGCTGACCTGGCGAAGACCGCGGAATACCAGATTCCCGGCGGCGGCCCCGGCGGTCCCGGCACTCCTGCCAACCGGCAGCAGTTCGCGCAGCGCTTCCAGTTTCAGCGGGACTTGGAAAAGTTCCTCACCGATGAGCACGTGGCGGCCGTGCTGGATATCACCCGGCAGCCCGGCGAGGACGGCACCATCTTCGTTCAGTCCGGCGGAAGATACGAAAAGGGCAAGACCATCGGTTTTCCACGCATCACGCTCTCGGTTGAGCACTACGGGCGCATGGCGCGCCTGCTGGCCAAGAAAGTGCCGGTAGAAGTGGAAGTGAACGTGGAAGCGCAGTTCTACGACGATGACGACAAGGCCTACGACACCCTTGCCGAAATCCCCGGCGCCGATCCCAAGCTCAAGGACCAACTGGTGATGCTCGGCGGGCACATGGATTCGTGGCACGCCGGCGAAGGCGCCACCGATAACGGCGCGGGCGTCGCGGTCGCCATGGAAGCCATGCGACTGCTCAAGCATCTGGGCGTTGTGCCGCGGCGAACCATTCGCGTTGCGCTGTGGTCGGGTGAAGAAGAGGGACTGCTGGGCTCGCGCGGATACGTGAAGGAACACTACGGATCTCGGCCGGAGAATACCAATCCGAAGTACAAAGACATGCCCCCGTTTCTCCGTCCGCCCGGCGGCCCGTTGCAGTTGAAGCCGGAACAGAAGCTGGTCTCGGCGTACTTCAACCTGGACAACGGCACCGGCAAGGTTCGCGGCGTGTACTTGCAGGGCAATGCGCAGGTCGCGCCCATCTTTCAGAAATGGATGGAACCGCTCCGCGATCTTGGCATGACCACACTGACCATGCGCAACACCGGAAGCACGGATCACATCTCGTTCGACGCCGTGGGCATCCCGGGATTCCAGTTCATCCAGGACCCGCTGGACTACGGCACTCTTACCCATCACTCCAACCTGGACGTCTACGAGCACATCCGCGTCGACGACCTGAAGCAGGCCGCGGTGATTATGGCCAGCTTCGTTTACAACGCCGCCATGCGCGACGAGATGATGCCGCGAAAACCGATTCGGCCCGAAGAATTCTAGCCGCCGCCGGAATCGGAAAGTGAAGCGGAGAAGAAAGGAGAGCCGGCGCCACCGCCCGCCAATCCTGTGAACCCGGCAAAGCCGCTGCCGAGCGGCGAGCAGCAGCCTCCGAAGCCATAGAGCAGAAGCTAGAAGTTAGAAGCGAGAAGTTAGAATGTCTCACCGTCTCGCGGCGGAGTTTTGACTCCTAGCTCCTAGCCAAACGGATTTGAAATTCTCCGCCCTCCTGAGGCCGCTCTTCAAAGGAAAATTGATGGATAGTGGGCGGAGGTATTCTTGCGTTTTCGAATGTCAGCCCCGCGCCATCGCCTGGCGCACCACGCAGTGGCGGGTCATGCGGTAGTTGTGAGACCAGGGCAAAGCAGGGCTACGTAGCCTCCTCGACTGCATCGTTGGATTCCTGCATCGCCGAAGACCCGTCGGCGATGTGCCGCACAGAGATCCGCCTCGAAAGCCTGACGCCGAGCTCAGCTCTTCTAACGGCATCACGACGTGCGGTGACAGGCTCAAAGCACCTCCCCTTTCACCTCGAGATGCGGTAGTCTCTCTTCGCGCTTGTTCGTTCTTCTTGTGTTGGTTCCCAGGCGCTCGCCAGGCGAGAGGCCTGAGGGACCGCGCTCCTCGGCGGTGGTCAAGCCAGCCAGGCGGAGCGAGCCGCGCAGTTGCTCCAACACTCGCTCCAATAACGCCGTCTTCCCTACCCCAGGTCTTCCCGTTACCAGCAGGTTCAGCCCGGCCAAGAACCCCCTTCTGAAAGCACCCTCATTGGCCGTGCCTGCCTGCTACGATGCCAAAGCGCCATGGCCGCGCGCCGTGAGGCAAGGTCGAAAGGAAGCTCTTCTAAGGAATCAGTTCTTCCTCCCATTTCTCTGCCTCCGGTGGGATGCTACCCTCCAGCAGTCCCGCAAACGCATTCACCGCCTTTCGAGCATCTCCGAGTGGATAATAAAAGGCTTCCCAGTTGTCGCTGTCTTCTCCGTCATGGTTGGGGATCACATAATCAAAATGCCAGGCTTCGCTCAGTTCACGATACGCGCTGGCAGCGCGCCTCTCAATATTCTCGAGATCTTTTGCCGAGAGCTCCAGCTTCTGGCGACGCGTACGTCGGAGCAGTTTGCGCCTCATGATCTCTGTGACCAGGTCCGGAAGCGAAACATTGCGCTCCGGCTCTTGAAAGTAGATAACCTCTTCCTTAGAAATAGGTGAAAGGAAGATGCTAAGTCGATTAATGCCAGCCAAGCCGGGATGCGTCTGCAGGGCTCGCCCTACAAAAGGATTTCCCTCGAAGAAAGCATTGCTTTCTTTCAGCAAGGCCCGCAACTCCTCGATATCCAGTGCTTGCAGATCTCCTCGCACGTCCAAAACGGCATAGCGACTTTCCGCGCGCAAGGCCTCGATCTGGCTCCGTAGGCGAAAATGGTAGTCGACCCCCTCGAGCTCACCCGGCCTGGGGGCCCGGCTGTTGTAAAGAACAAGCTTCCGCAGTCCGTGGCGCAACTCCGGATGGAACTTGGTAAGCGCCCTGTCGAGTGGACTCTTACCGACACAGGATGGCCCGGACAGAATCACGAGTCTATTCGAAAGCTCAGCACTCATGGCCTACCTCCCCCCACTTCGAGTGGGCAGTTCGCGGGCATATCAACTGGCCGGTGGCGTCCCAATTCGCCTGTAGGGCCACCCCCCGCCATGGCGGGGCGGCCTGGCCGGGGCTTGCCCCGGCCCTACATCCCATATTATGACACCATCAACTGGCCCCATCGCCGGAAGCGGTTCCGCCCCTCACCAACAACAAACCTGCAAGTATATACCTTACTTCTTCAGCCTTTTTCCAACACTTAACCCGAATCCCCATGTCGAAAAGCGCCAGCACCTACTATGGGCGAATTGCTTTGCGGCGCGCAGAGAAGTTGCCCGAATACCCAGTCCCCCAGCCCCTAGCCCGCATTTCTCATTAAAGAATTGAAAAAGGCTGTCTCTTCTGGCATAAGCGTTTTGTGTGAAATCACTTGCGCCAGAGAAGGGAGACAGCCTTA
>JBAVYG010000006.1:0-23201 GCA_049698675.1 Terriglobia bacterium | reverse complement strand
TTACAAGACCATACATTCAAAAGTCAAGCAATATGGCATTCCCATAGCTTGAAAGGAATGAGGTGCGATATGGCGGGAAAGAAGAAAGAACGAACCTCGCAGGGCGGGGTCGAGGGCGGCCTGGGAGGGATCCTCAAGGGGTTGGGAGACTTGGTGGAGAAGCTCGGTGAACTGTCCGAAAGCGGTCGAGAGCTCTCCAAAACGGGGGAAATTCACGGATCCGGAAAAGAGCTCAAGGGGATTTACGGATTCACTGTCAAGGTCGGGCTGGGAGATGAGGGGCCGAGCCTCGAGCCCTTCGGAAATATCCGGCGGGACATCAAATCCGGACGAACCGAAGTTCAGGAGGTCCGAGAACCCATGGTGGACGTTTTTGAGGAGGAGGACCACGTGCTGGTTTTGGCGGAGTTGCCCGGCATCGGCAAGGAGGACGTGGCGGTCGAAATCAAGGACGATGTGCTGACGATTTCCGCCGAGAGAGGCGACAAGAAATACCGCAAGGAAGTTCTCCTGCCCCGGACCGTTTCCAAGGAGAAAATGCAGGTCACTTGTAACAACGGGGTCCTGGAAATCAAGTGCCTTAAGTAACCCGCTGGGGAGGAGCCACCATCGAAACCGCAGAGAAGTCGCTCAAGCTTAAAGTCAGCGAGGCGCTCAGCAAGGACGTGAGTCGTGGGTACGCCCGCATGGGGCCGGAGGATCTTGCGCTCTTGCAGGTGGACGTGGGAGACATTGTGGAAGTTGTCGGCAAGGGTAGAACCGTGTGCAAGGCGATGCCGGCCTACAAGGAGATGCGCGGTCAGTCCCGGATTCAACTTGACGGAATCACGCGCGAGAATGCCGGGACGGGGCTGGACGAGTTCGTTCAAGTGCGCCGCATAGCTTGCCCACCCGCCGAGCGGGTGGTGCTGGCCCCCACGAACATTACTCCTTCCGAGCGCGATTTGGATTACATCGGCAGCCGGCTGGATGGCCTGCCGGTTTTGGCCGGGAACCGCATCCGGGCCATCCTCTTTGGCGCGCGCTGGGCGGATTTCAAGGTGGAAAGCACAGTGCCCAAAGGTCCCGTGCTCATTAACCCAACGACCCAGCTTGTAATCTCCAAAGGGGCCCAGCCCGAGGAGATGGCCGCCCGCGCGATTTCCTATGAGGACATCGGCGGGCTGAAGCCCCAACTCCAGCGCATCCGCGAAATGATCGAACTGCCCTTGCGTTACCCCGAGGTCTTCGAGCGCCTGGGAATCGACGCACCGAAAGGTGTGCTTCTACACGGGCCTCCTGGATGCGGTAAGACGCTGATTGCCCGCGCCATTGCCCATGAGACCCAGGCGAACTTCTATGCCGTCAGCGGGCCCGAAATCATCCACAAGTTTTACGGCGAGAGTGAAGCACATTTGCGCAAGATTTTTGAAGAGGGCAGTCGCAAGGCCCCCAGCATCATCTTCCTGGATGAGATCGACGCCATTGCCCCCCGCCGCGAGCAAGTGGTGGGCGAGGTCGAGAAGCGGGTCGTGGCCCAGTTGTTGGCATTGATGGACGGACTCGCCAAGCGGCAGAAGGTCATCGTTATTGCGGCGACCAACTTGCCTAATGTGCTCGATCCGGCCCTGCGGCGGCCAGGGCGGTTTGATCGAGAGATTAGCATCCCCATTCCCGACCGCCACGGACGCAAGGAGATCCTGGAGATCCACAGCCGAGGCATGCCTCTGGCTGAAAAAGTAGACCTGAATCACTTGGCGGAGATCACGCATGGTTTCGTGGGGGCCGACTTGGAAGCCCTTTGCCGGGAAGCTGCGATGATTTGCCTGCGGCGCATCATGCCCGATGTGGACTTCGGCTTGGCGCGAATTCCTTATGACCAACTGGCCAAGCTCGAGGTGGAAATGGATGATTTCCTGGAGGCCCTCCGGGACATTGAGCCTTCCGCGCTGCGCGAGGTGTTTGTCGAAGTTCCCAACGTGCGCTGGCAGGACGTCGGGGGTCTGGCCGAGATCAAACAGCGCCTCGTGGAAGCCGTCGAGTGGCCTCTCCAGTACCCCGACCTGTTTACCCAAGCGGGCATCCGGCCGCCCAAAGGAATCCTACTCTCGGGTCCCCCAGGCTGCGGAAAAACCCTTCTCGCCAAAGCGGTGGCCAGCGAAACGAAGGTGAATTTCATTTCGGTCAAAGGGCCGGAACTGCTTTCGAAATATGTGGGGGAATCTGAGAGAGGCGTGCGCGAGGTATTTCGCAAAGCGCGCCAAGCTGCGCCCTGCATCGTCTTCTTCGATGAGATTGACGCCCTGGTGCCCAGCCGCAGCGCCGGTGCGTCGGATTCACACGTGGCGGAGCGCGTCTTGAGCCAGTTCCTCGCGGAGCTGGATGGGGTGGAAGAGCTGAAAGGTGTTTTGGTATTGGGCGCGACCAACCGGTCAGATCTGCTCGATCCCGCCATTCTCAGGCCTGGGCGGTTTGACGAGATTGTGGAGATTCCACTTCCCGACGAGATCGAGCGCAGCGAGATTTTCGCGATCCATTTGCAGAACAAACCTCTGGGCGCGGTGATCAGCCTCAAGAACCTGGCCTCACAAACCGGTGGGTTTAGTGGCGCCGATATCATTTCGACGTGCACCCGAGCCGCCCTGCGAGCTGTCCGGCGAGCCGTTCAGGCGGGCGATAAAACACCGGACGGGCAGGCGCGGGTAACCATTGAGGCCAGCGACCTGGAGGGCGCACTGCAAGAAATTCGTCAGCAGACTGTCGAAGGATGTGGTGAACAGTAGATGGAGACGGTCCAGAGTGCGCTTTACTTGTTTTGCTTTGCCCGCTCGAACCTCATTGGGGAGCTCGAGGGGACCGGTGTGGATGGCCAGCATCCTTTGTCTGTATTTCGGCCCTTCCCGAATCTTTGTGCCGTCCTAAGCGAGGTGCGCTTGGAAGATTTCTGCGGTGGAACGGCCGAACTGCGCATGGGGGATCTGGCTTGGGTAGGGCCGCGCGCCTTGCGGCACGAGGCGGTGGTTGAGGAGGTGATGCGTCACTCTCCCGTGCTGCCCGCCCGTTTCGGAACCCTTTTCTCGTCGCAGGAACGCCTGGCAGAATTTGTGGATAGGCATGGTGCGGCGATTTCGCAGTTCCTGGAGCGGGTAGCTGATCAGGAGGAATGGTCAGTCAGGGGCTTGCTCGACAGAAGGCAGGCCGGGCGCGCCCTCACGTCCGCAAGCCTGGCCGCACAGGAAGCGCAACTCGCGGCGCTGCTGCCGGGGAGACGCTACTTCGAGGAACAGCGAATCCGGGCAAGTGCAGAGAGAGAATTGAGCCTCTGGCTCAAGGAAACCCGCCGCCAGGTCGCGAACCACCTGATGCCGCAGGCTTCGGATTTTTGCGAATGTCCGGAGGTGCCTCGTGAGCCCCCAGAAAGCGGAATCGAGGTTGTGCTGAATTGGGCCTTTTTGCTGCCCAAGAGTGCGACGCCGGCATTTCGGGCGCGAATCAATCAGGTGAATGAGAAACATGCCCTGGGGGGGCTGGTCCTCGAACTGTCCGGACCCTGGCCCCCCTATCGCTTCGTTCCTCCTCTATCGATAGGAGCAACCCCATGAGTTACCTGGTCTACTGCATCTTTCGTGGGCCCTTGCCGGCCGACCTCGAAACTACCAACGGGGTCGGGGGGCAACGTGTGTTCACAGTAAATTACGAGGGCTTGGGCGCTGTACTTTCTGAACTGGCAGAGCCCGACTCACCTCGTGATACCTCGGAACTTCTCGTGTACGAGACGGTCGTAGAGTCCTTTTATCGCCGCCTGACCGTGATTCCCATGCGATATGGGTGTCGGGTTGAGTCTCCGTGGGAGGCCGTTGGCTTGTTGAGAAAAAATCACGATGCCTATGGCGCGCTTCTCCACGAACTCGAGGACTTGGGGGAAATGGGTGTTCACGTTCTCCTCGACAATTCCGGAGATGGAAGGGAGAGCAACGTGAGGCCTGTTCGCGCAAAATCCTTACCCCTCGATTGGGATACTGGCGCTGCTTACCTTGCCGCAAAGCGACAGCGTTATCTGGGCCTGGACCGCGCCGGCCTGCAGCAGCGCCAGTTGGTCGAGGAGCTTTGCGATTCGCTGTGCGGCTCCTTCGTTCGGCACAAAGTCGAATTGCCTTCTTCCGGCAGAGATCGTCTTCTGTCCCTCTATTTCCTCGTGCCCCGCGATTCAGTCGAATCTTTTCGCCGAGCCGCTCGTCACCATCATGCGAACGAATCCGTCAAGCTACTCTTGAGCGGCCCCTGGCCACCGTACAACTTTGTTGATTCCCTGCAAGCGTAGGTGGACATCCAAGGAGTTCTGGAAGATCTGGCAGGTCGGGGATTACATGCCGCGCATCTAAGGCCCGCGTTCTATGGAGTGAATTCCACAATCGCCCCCGGCAGAGTCACTTGCTCTTTGCCGGCCATCGCCTTTCTCTTGTGAATCAAGATGATGGAAAAGCCGCGTGCAATTTCTCGATTTCGGCACTCGACCTGCTCAACTGGCGGGTGGGGCAGGTCACATTAACGTGAGGTTTGCCCTAAGCGAAACTTGGGTAGCTTGTTACCCGGAAGGAGAACTGCCATGGCGAAGGTTGCAAAGTCGACCGACTCCTCGAGCTTGGCGGAAGTTGTTGATCGGATTCTCGACAAGGGGATCGTGATCGACGCCTGGTTGAAGGTGTCGCTAGTCGGGATCGAGCTGCTGTCGGTCGAAGCCCGCGTCGTCATTGCCTCGGTCGAGACCTACCTGAAGTATGCCGAGGCTATCGGTCTGACAGCCGCTGCTGCCGCTCCCGCCTAATACCGGTGGGGGACCGACCGCTGTTGAGCGGGGGGCTATTGTACGGTCCTCCGCTCGGCAGATGGAGGAGACGCCAGAGGCAGGAAAAATCAAAGGAGGACTACGATGGGTAAATTGTTGGAGGATATGACTCGATTATCCGGGGAGATCCAGGCGCTGCGCGGAAGCCGTCGAGCGTTCCGAGATGAACTGCTGGATGGAAACAGGGACCGCCAAAAGGATGTGGCTGAAATGTGTGGCGATTTTTCGGGCACACAGACTCGAATGGCGGAAAGGATGAGAGCGGGGCGTCTTGCTTTCCTGAAGAAGCTGAAGCAATCGGTCAGCGGGCAACAACGGGACATGAGGGCGGATATTGCTGCCGCGCGTCGTGCCTGGGCGGGGAGGAGCGCATAGCGGCCCAGCAATCAGCAAGCCCTCGGGAGTTGCGATCGAAGCGCTGCCTGTTGAAGCCTGCGTGGTGCTCGACAGGTCGCCGCGCGAGGGTCCCTCGCCGTGGCAAAGAGAAGAGGCCCGAATTGAAGCCGGCCGCAACGCCACGCCCAACTTAGAAACAAGGAGGAGGAAAACCATGGGTGTGTTAACCGAGCATATGACTCAATTGCGGAATGAGATCCTGGCCTTGCGCAGCGCGCGCCAGGGATTGGCCCAGGTTTTGGAGCGAGAGACCGAGGAGCGGCGGGCCGATGTCTCCCAGACGCTGGCCAACTTTTCCAAAAGCTTCGCCGCCCGGGCCAGGAGGACGAAAGCCGATCGTTTGGGCTCCCTCTCGGACCTCAAGCGTACGGTCGACGGCCTCCGCACGGAGGTCCACACGGACCTCGGCAGCATTCGGCAAGCATGGCGTGCCTTAGGTACTCCATCGTGCGGGGCGGTGGAGAAACTCGCAAGCCATACGATGCAGGAAACCAAGGCCAACCTGGAAGGAAGCCAGAGCCAAACAGGTGGCCATCCACCGTTCGAAGTCGGCGGCGGAGAGAAGCCGGCACGAAAGAAACGGAAACACTAAGCTCACCGCCGTAATCCGGGCAAAGCTCCAACTGGACCGCAAAGCTCAAGGAAAGGGGAAAGACAGCAATGAATGGCGAGGATGCCAAGTTTGGTTCAGTAGCCAGCGAAATAGTCGAACCCCAAGGACACAGCATTGTCCTGGAGCCTAGCCAAGAATTTGTCTTGACCCCGCATATTCAGGCTTTGACGGACCGGGCGCTGAGCTATCTTGCTGTGGGATACGCAGTCCATTTTGCCGGCCTGGCAGGAACGGGGAAGACGACCCTCGCCTTGCACGTTGCCGCGCAGCTCGGTCGCCCGGTCGTCCTCCTCCATGGCGACGACGAGTTTGGCAGCTCCGACCTGATTGGCAAGGATTCCGGCTACCGTAAGTACAAGCTTATCGATAATTACATCCACTCCGTCGTGAAGACCGAAGAGAGCATGAGCACTCTTTGGGAGGACCATCGGCTTACCACCGCCTGCCTCAATGGACACACGCTGATTTATGATGAATTCAACCGTTCCCGGCCGGAGGCCAACAACGTGCTGCTCGGCATCCTGGAGGGAAGGATTCTCAATCTGCCCGACCCGGGCAGGTCCGGCGAGGGGTGTGTGCGCGTACACGAGGACTTTCGAGCCATCCTGACCTCGAACCCCGAAGAATATGCCGGCGTCCACAAGACCCAGGACGCACTGATGGATCGGCTGATCACCATCAACCTTGGGCATTTCGATCGCGAAACGGAGATCCAGATCACCCAGGCGAAGTCGAGCCTTCCGCGCACGGATGCGGAAAGGATCGTGGATATCGTCAGGGAACTCCGTGGGGTCGGCGTCGATAACCACCGCCCCACGATCCGGGCCTGTATCGCCATCGCCAAGATCCTCGCCCACCGCCACAGCCGCGCTCGGCTCGAGGATCCCACCTTTTGGTGGGTGTGCAGCGACGTTCTCAAGACGGACACCGCAAAGGTTACTCACGACGGGAAGTCGCTCATGCTGCAAAAGGTGGAGGAGGCAATGGCGAAAGTCTGCGGGAACCATTCCAAGCGGCGGAAGAATCACCACCGCCTCGCTACCGCGTGAAAGGGGCACACCTATGCCTATACCTCTAAGGGGCTTGAGAACCATTCGCACGTTGGCCGGTCGGGTGACGCGCCTGGCTACTCCCCACAGGGCGCACTTGCAAATTGCGTGCCTGGAAATCGAAAAGACTCGGCGCGCCGCAGAAAGAACAACCGCCAGCCGCCGGGTGGCAGAGCTTGATGCCCGGCTGCGCGAGATCGAGACCGAAGAGACCACCCTGTTGCAGGGCTTGGCCGAACGCAAACCTGCCGGTGTGCCTGGGGTCAAGGCCAAGCCCACGATGCGGAGTAGTGCCGGTGTGCTGAGGATCAGATACTGAGGCGAAGGAGCGAGATCTTAGCATTGAAAAGACCCGCTGCCTGCAATTATCGAAATCATCGAGGGGGGCCAGAAGAGATGACTCTGAAAAGCGAAAAGGAGATCAGACAGGTCGTGCAAATCGGGATAGCTACGGCACTGTATTTGTGGGGGTTTCCGGCACTGGCGATCGTGCTGGTTGTTCTAATCTTGCCGTGGACTCCCGTCTATCGGGTAGCCGCCTATCTTGGGTGCGTGGTCCTGGAAGTCAAAGCGAAAAGGACGGTCAAGCGGGCGATGAGGAAGCTGAGCGACGAGCCAGTGCATGCCACGTAGCCGGGTCGGGGCAGTCGGCGGGGGGGGCGCGTGGCCTTCCACCGCGCATCGTCGAGCGCGAACAGGGAGGAGAAGGTATGAAAGTCAATTGTCTGAGCTGCGGGTACAGGCTGGATCTGGACGATGCCTACGACGACTATGAGGGGCCGGTCAAATGCTTCGCGTGCAGGGCAAGCCTTGAGATTCGCACGGAACAGGGCAGTCTAAGAGCGGTCAAGCAAGTATATATCGCACAGCACCCTTCGGCCGGGAAGGCCTTCGAGCGCGTTCTCAAGCCGACGAGCAAGGCGGCTATGGAGGTCGCTTAGTTCGGGGCGCGCGCTGGTCGGGCCCGGCGAGTTTTGCTGCGCCCGGCCGCCGATTGACGCAGAGCGGAGAATTGCTGATGTCTCTCTTCGGAAATCAAATTGAGGAGAGGAACAAGGCGCCGCTGGGCGGAGAAAACCCTGGGGGAGGTGCTGCCGGCGGAAATGGAGAGCAGCCCGAGCCGATGAACCGCGATCGTGAGCGCGCGTCCCAGGCATTGCTTACCCGGCTCATGAAACTCCACATGTCGGGCCCCAGCCCAGAGGAAATAGCCGTGCAGGCTCTGACTACTGAACCTGAGAACGTCGTGTTCCGCGCGGCGCTAATGATCGAGATCATCCTCCATTATGTCCGCCGCGCTATGGAAGAGAGGGCTCTATGAGTACCGCCGATACCTCGATTGCGAAATCCGCGCCCAAGCATCCACGCCACCAGGTGGCAGTGCGACAGAGGGCATACCTTTACGCGGTTATCGCCGATGCTCGAGGCCGGAAGTACGGAGACTTCGGCATCAACGGAAGTGAGGTGTATTCCATCCCGGGGGGGCAAGTAGCAGCCGTGGTCAGCAATTTAGGTGTCGAGAGGGTGCGGCCAGAACGCTCCCATCTTGCCGCCCATCAGGAAGTCCTCAAGAAGCTGATGGCGGAGACCACACCTCTACCCATGTCCTTCGGCATCATCGCAGACAGCCCGCAGGCCGTACGAAACCTGCTTTCTCGCAACCAGCATGCGCTGCTCGAGCAACTGCGCCGCGTGGCGGGCAAGGTCGAGATGGGATTGCGAGTTACCTGGGACGTGCCCAACATCTTTGAATATTTCGTTAATACCCATCCGGAGCTGAGGCAGGCCCGGGACCAATTCCTGGGAGGTCCTCGCGAGCCTACGCAGGAGGACAAGATCGAAGTCGGCAGGATGTTTGACCAACTGCTCAAAGAGGATCGGGAGACCTACACCAACAAAGTGGAAGCGATTCTGGCGCCCCACTGTGCCGAGATCGAGCCAAGGAAATGCCGTACTGAACGCGAGGTCATGAATCTGGCTTGTTTGGTCGAGCGTGCAGCGATGCCGCAGTTCGAGAGTCGCGTCTTCGAGGCCGCGCAGCAGTTTGATAACAACTTCGCCTTCGACTACAACGGGCCGTGGGCCCCGCACAACTTTGTCGAGATCGATCTCAAGCTCTGAGACTGGCGATGCGGGAGGATGCCATGGTGCTCGTGGACGACCTTTTGAAGCTTCCGATCACCGGTCTGGTCTGGATCGCCCGTCAGGTTCAGAACGCCGCCCAGGAGGAGCTCGCCAACGAGTCCGAATCCGTCACCGCGGAGCTGAGTGATCTCTACATGAGACTGGAAACCGGAAGGATCTCGGAGGAAGAGTTCGCAGGCGAAGAAAAGACCTTGCTCGAACGGCTGGACAGAATGCAAGAGCGTGGCAGAGGCCTCCAAGAGGAGCATGGCGGAGAGGAAAAGCGAGGCCAACGTGAACAAAGTATGGTGGCGTGAGGGGTGCAATAGATGCGCGGAAAGCATGGCCGCTCCACCGTTTTTGGACCACCGAGGCCTGCAACTGCTGATCTTTGGCGGCAAAGGCGGAGTCGGAAAGACTACCTGCGCCACCGCCGCCGCGCTGCGTTTGGCAAAAAACTCACCGCAATCCTCTTTTCTCCTGGTTTCCACAGACCCAGCCCATTCGCTCGCCGATAGCCTGGCGGACATGGCCCCACCCGAAAACCTGAAGGTTCGCGAACTTGATGGCCAGGAATACCTGGCGAATTTCAAGCAGAAGCACTATGGGAAACTCCGCGAAATCGCCTCGCGCGGCACCTTCCTCGATAGAGAAGAAATCGACCGCTTTTTGGAGCTTTCCTTGCCGGGCTTGGATGAACTCGTGGCCTTCCTGGAGATCTCCACGTGGGTGGAGAAGTGCAGCTACGATTGCATCATTGTGGACACCGCCCCCAGTGGTCACACCCTGCGCCTGCTGGCCATGCCGGAATTCCTCCGCAAATGGCTCGCCACGCTGGAAACTCTGTTGGCAAAGCACCGCTACATGAAATGGGTCTTTGCCCGTTCCCGAGATCGCGATGAACTCGACGCCTTCCTGGAAGAGCTGACCGCCTCAGTAAAACGCATGGAAGGGGTGCTGCAGGATTCGCTCCGTTGCCGTTTTGTTCCGGTGATGCTCGCCGAGATGATGAGCATTCGCGAGACCGTCTCGATCGTAAGGGAAGTGGACCGCCTCATGTTGCCGATGACCGACATCGTGATCAACCGGCTCTATCCCAGTAACCCGTGCCCCGTTTGTGAGGACGAGCGTCTCCGCCAGATTCGGCAACTGCGGGACCTTTTCAGCCAAACCTCTTTAGCCAGGTTTGCACTCTGGGGGCTGCCCCTCTATGCAGAGGAGGTTCGGGGGCAGAAAGCACTGGAGTCATTCTGGGATGGAGTAGGGCAAATCACCGAAGCCCCTCCCGCAACGACCGAACCATCGGCAACTCTGGCGCTCAGGGTGGAGGCAGGCATCGAGTGGCCTCCACCCCAGACTACGCTTCTGCTCTTGGCAGGCAAGGGTGGCGTGGGAAAGACAACTTTGGCTTGCGCGACGGCTCTGCACTTGGCGCAAGAACGCGCCGGGAAGAAAGTTCTTCTTTTCTCCACCGGGCCTGCCCACTCTTTATCAAGCTGCTTGGGGACACCCGTCGGCCCCCGGCCAAAACTCGTGTCCCCCGGCGTGGAAGCCATGGAGATCGATTCGGAGTCGGAATTTCGGGCTTTGAAGAAACAATATGCCGGAGATATTCAGAAATTCCTGGAATCTATCTCCAGTAACTTTGACTTAACCTTCGACCGCGCAGTGCTGGAACGGATTCTCGACCTTTCCCCCCCCGGCCTCGACGAGGTGATGGGCCTGACGGGGGTCATGGCCTCACTCGCCTCGGGCGACTACGACGTCCTCGTGCTCGATTCCGCAGCAACAGGTCACCTGATTCGTTTGCTGGAACTTCCCGGAATCGTCGATCAATGGCTTAAAGTGTTCTTCGCCTTGTTTCTCAAATACCCGCAGATCTTCCGACTCACCAGGTTTTCTCAGGAGCTAGTGTCCATGTCAAAAAACCTCAAGAGGTTCAGACGACTGCTGACTGATCCGGCACGATCCGCCATCTATGCGATCAGCATCCCCACCGATATGGCTTTTGAGGAAACACGAGACCTGCTGGCTGCCTGCGTGCGCTTAGGCGTCAGCGTGCCTGGACTTTTTCTCAACCTTGTCACGCCCCCCAGTGACTGCCTTTTGTGTTCGGCTCTGTATCGCCGGGAATCGCTCGTGCGCCGGAAGTTTCAGCGGTGTCTTCAAGGAAGGGAAATGACGGTTGTCTATCGTTGGGGGGAGATTCAGGGCCTTCGCCGGCTGGCAGAGTTGGGACAAGCCCTTTACCAACCCAGCCGCGTGGAATCGAGTGCCTATGTCTGTTGAAAGCAACATTGCAAACCGGTCGACCCTGCCATCCGAACTCGCCTTAGATGACGCTCGGCAGGTCTCTCTGTGCGAGGTGCTTGACCGGGTGCTGAACAAAGGAGTTGTAGTGGCAGGAGAAGTGACGATTTCAGTCGCGGATATCGACCTCATCTACCTTGGACTGCAAGCCGTGCTCATGTCCATGGAGACAGCGCGTCAAAGCCTCCGCCGCGCGCCGCTGCACTTGGGCGCCGGCATGGGCATTGGGAAGGAGAAGTCAGATGGACTCAACCGAGCTGGCGCGGGTCGAGTCTGAGGCCGTGCACGATTTCGCCCAGGTGATGAAAGTGGACGATTTGCTGGCGCCCCCATCGTCCGCTGGCCAGCGCCCGCGAGCCGGCCGGCTCAACCTCGATGTGAACGATGCCAAAAACGGCCTCGGGCAACTGGTTCTGACCCTGGTCAAGCTCCTGCACGAATTGATGGAGCGGCAAGCAATCCGCCGCATGGAGGGGGGTTCCTTGAGTGCGCCGCAGATTGAAAGGCTTGGACTGACACTGATGAGGCAGGCACAGGAAATTGAACGGCTCCGGGCGGAATTTGGCCTCGAGGACGAGGACCTGAACTTGGATCTTGGCCCGCTGGGAAAGCTTCTGTAAAAGGAGAGCTTATGGTGCAGCAACGCAGCATGTCACACGCGGTGGAGAGCTCAACTTTGGCCGATGTGCTGGAGCGTGTTTTGGATAAAGGGATCATCATCGCGGGTGATATCAGAGTGAAATTGGTGGACATCGAACTCCTGTCCATTCAGATCCGCTTGGTCATCTGCTCGGTCGATAAGGCCAAGGAAATGGGTATGGACTGGTGGGTGAACAACCCGATATTTCGCCGCGAGGACGACCAAGGAGCGCTGGCCAGCTCGCTCGCCAGCATCGAGGAAAGGATGGCAAGGCTGGAGGCCTCTGTTACGAAAGAGGAAATACCAAGCAGGCAGCTCGTCTCCCCTGCGCAAAATCTCCACATGCCATAGGGTTTACGTAGCGTCGTGAAGCAACTAGAGGTGCCGCATGATAGGACAAGACGTAGAAATACTCCTGGTTAAAGACAATCTGGACGACGTCGAGCTGACCTTGCACGCCTTGCATCAGGAGAGATTAGCCAATCATATCGAGGAGGCACGTGACGGCGAAGAGGCTCCGGATTTTCTCGTTTGCCGCGGCCCTTACGCGCAGCGCAGCTTCGAGCAGGCTCCCCGTGAAGTGTTGCTCGATCTCAAACTGCCCAAAGTGGAGGGCATGGAAGTTCTGCGTGGGATCAAGAAGGACATTCACACCAAAGCCATTCCCGTCGTCATTCTAACCGCGTCTCGAGAAGAGTCAGACATGGTCGATGGGTATCTCCTTGGGGCCAATGGCTATGTTCAGAAGCCCGTAGATTTTGACAATTTTCGTAACATTGTGAAGCAACAGGGGCTTTACTGGCTGGTAGTGAATGAACCCCCGCCGGCTGTGGCTTTCCAGGCGAAATGAAGGACGGAGGCGATGAGCACTGACACCACTGAACGCCATCTTGCAGATGAGGCCGTGCGCCGGGCAGGCGCTTATAACCGCAGCCTGATCGAGGTGAGCCTGGATCCGCTCGTCACCATCGCTCCGGACGGGAAGATCACCGACCTGAACAACGCCACTGAGAAGGTGACCGGCCTCTCGCGCCAGCAACTTATTGGGACCGACTTTTCAGATTATTTTACCGACCCCGGGAAGGCCCGAGCGGGATACGAGCAGGTGTTCCGAGAAGGCTTGGTCCAGGACTACGAGTTGGAGATTCGGCGCCGCGACGGACATTTGACGCCAGTGCTTTACAACGCGTCGGTGTATCGGGACGAGGCGGGAGATGTCATTGGCGTGTCCGCCGCCGCCCGCGACATCTCCGAGCGCAAGCGGGCTGAGGAGGAAATCCGCAAGCTGAACGAAGAACTCGCCCAGCGGGCGCGGCAGCACGCCGCTGAACTCGAAGCAACTAACAAGGAGCTGGAAGCCTTCACGTACTCCGTCTCTCACGACCTGCGCAGCCCCCTGCGCCACGTCGACGGTTTCTCCAAATTACTTCTTGAAGAGTACAGCGCCGATCTGCCGGAGGAGGCACGTCGCTATCTGTCTCGCATCCGCGACGGCACGCGCCGCATGGGCATGATGGTGGACGATTTGCTGAACCTCACGCGCCTGGGACGCAAGGAACTGAGCATGCAAGTGACGGGGTTGGGTTCTTTGCTCGAAGAAGCCATGCGCGATCTACAGCCGGAGATGGCGGGCCGGGAGATCGAATGGCGAGTCGGGAAATTGTCCTTCGTGGAGTGCGATCCAGCCTTGGTGAAGCAGGTTTTCGTCAACCTGCTTTCGAATGCCCTCAAGTTCACCCGGCCGCAGGAGCATGCGGTCATCGAAGTGGGAGCGACGACGCAGGATGGCCGAGCCGTGATCTTCGTTCGCGACAACGGGGTCGGCTTCAGCATGAAGTACGTTGACAAGCTTTTTGGAGTTTTTCAGCGACTCCATCGCCCCGAGGACTTCGAGGGGACAGGCATCGGACTGGCCACCGTCCAGCGCATTGTCCACAAACACCGGGGACGCGTCTGGGCGGAGGGAGAGTTGAACAAGGGCGCTGCCTTTTACTTCACTCTGGAGGCTGTCGGGAGCCGTCCTGGGGAAAGCAATTCCTTGCCTGGAGGCGCCGCATGATTAGACAAGATGTAGAAATACTCCTGGTTGAAGATAATCCGGACGACGTCGAGCTGACCTTGCACGCCTTGCGTCAGGAGAAGCTGGCCAATCGTATTGAGGTGGCACGTGACGGCGAAGAGGCTCTGGATTTTCTCTTTTGCCGCGGCCCTTACGCGCAGCGCAGCTTCGAGCAGCCTCCCCGTGTAGTGTTGCTCGATCTCAAACTGCCCAAAGTGGATGGCCTGGAAGTTCTGCGTGAGATCAAGAAGGACCCTCGCACCAAAGCTATTCCCGTCGTCATTCTAACCGCGTCTCGAGAAGAGTCTGACCTGGCCAATGGGTATCACCTTGGCGCCAATGGCTATGTTCAGAAGCCCGTAGATTTCGACAGTTTTCGCAACCTTGTGAAGCAACTGGGGCTTTACTGGCTGGTGGTGAATGAACCCCCACCGCCCGCAGCCTTCCACGCGAAATGAAGGAGGAGACGATGAGCAAAGCTAAAGCAAGTAACCCATTTCCCTCCGGACGCGCCCTTCGGGTCTTGATTGTCGAGGACGATGCCGCGGACGCCGAGCTTGCCGTGAGTGTGCTGGAGCGGGCCGGCTACCCTTTGGCGTTCGATGTGATTGACTCTGCCACTGACTTCGAGGAGCGGCTAGCCCATTCCGATTACGATGCCATCCTCTGCGATCACAACCTGGGACCCTGGACTGGTATGGAGGCTTTGGAAATCCTCAAGAAGTCAGGGAAGGATATCCCCTTTTTAGTACTGACCGCTGTCCTGCTTGACGAAGCTGCCGTCGAGTATGTCAAGCGAGGCGCCACCGACTACCTCCTGAAAGATCGCCTGGAGCGACTGCCGGTTGCCTTGACCCGCGCCCTGAGAGATAAGGCCAATCGCGAGGAAACCGCCAAGTTGCAGGAACAAATTGCTCGCGCCAAGAGGGACTGGGAGTTGACGTTTGACTCGGTTCCCGACCCCGTCATGGTGGTGAACGAGGAGTGCGGCATTCAGCGTGCCAATCGTGCCTTGGCTGAGCTTGTGGGCCTGGAGTTGTCTGAAATCGTCGGCAAGCATTGCTACGAAGTCCTGCACAGGTCGGACAAACCCCGGGAAGACTGCCCGCACCAGTGCCTGTTGAAAACCGGGACGGAGGCCAGGGGTGATCTGGAGGAACCCTGGCTGGGGAAGATTTTCGACCTCACCACCAGCCCTCTCCGTGACAGCAGCGGGGCATTGAAGGGTAGCGTCATCGTGCTGCGGGATATCACGGAGCGCCAGCGGGCGGAGGAAGCGCTGCCCGCAAGCGAAGCACAATTCAGAAGGTTCATCGAAAACTTGCCCCTGGGAGTTTATCGGAGCACGCCGGACGGGCGCGTGCTGATGGCGAATCCCGCGCTGCTCCGAATGTTGGGGTACGACTCGTGGCAGGAATTGGCATTTCGAAATCTTGAGGGGGAGGGTTTCGAGGCTGGCCACCCCCGAAGCGCATTTTGTGAGCAAATCGAGCGTGAAGGCGAAGCCAGGGGTCTTGAGGCGGCTTGGAAAAGACGAGATGGGTCGGTGATATTTGTCCGGGAATCTGCCAGAGCGTTCCGTGCCGATGATGGAAGAGTGTTGTATTACGACGGCATCGTTGAAGACGTCACGGAGCGCCGGCGACTCGAGGAGCAGCTTCGCCAGGCACAGAAGATGGAAGCGGTGGGACGCCTTGCGAGTGGGGTAGCTCACGACTTCAACAATCTATTGACGATCATTATTGGATATAGCGATCTCCTGTTGGAGAGAGTCTCCGCTCGCGACGGGATGCGCCCCCCCGTGGAGGAGATCAAGAAGGCGGCGGACCGGGCTGCCTCGGTCACTCGCCAATTGCTCGCTTTCAGCCGCAAGCAAGTGCTGCCACCGCACATCCTGGATCTGAACAGCCTGCTGACCAACGTGGATAAGATGCTGCGGCGAATGATTGGAAAGAACATCGAACTGGTCACGCACCTGCCCTCCGGACTGGGTCGCGTGAATGCTGACCCGGGACAAATCGAGCAGGTGATCATGAACCTGGCTGCGAACGCGCGGGATGCGATGCCCCAGGGCGGCCAGTTGACGCTCGAAGCGGCCAACGTCGAGTTGGATTCGAGCTATGTGAGCAGCCACGGAAGCGTCTTGCCGGGCCACTATGTGATGATCGCAGTGAGCGATACCGGAATCGGGATGGATGCGGAGACGCAAGCCCGCATCTTCCAGCCTTTCGTCACCGCCAAACAACGGGGTAAGGGGATGGGAGTGGGGCTCGCTACGGTCTACGGGATCGTCAGACAGAGCGAGGGCCACATCTGGGTTTACAGCGAACCGGGAAAGGGCACGACGTTTAAGGTCTATCTGCCTCGAATCGACCAAGCGGCTGAGGTGATTGCTCCAACCAATGTGGCTGTTGATGAGCCATCCCGAGGCTCCGAAACTATCCTCCTGGTTGAAGACGAGGAAGCAGTGCGTTCATTGGCCAGGGGACTCCTTGAATCCAGGGGCTACCAAGTGTTGGAGACCAAGGGAGCAGATGAGGCGCTGGAGATTGGCGAGCGGCACAAAGAACACATTCACTTGTTGCTGACCGATGTGGTGATGCCCCAGATGAACGGTATGGAGTTGGCCGAGCATCTGGCGCCACTCCATCCGGAAACGAAAGTTCTCTACATGTCCGGGTATGCGGATCATGCCGTCGTCCAACACTGCCTGCTGGATCCAAGTAAGGTTTTCCTCCAGAAGCCTTTCACCGCGGATGTGCTGGCACACAAGCTTCGCGAGGTACTGGATAGCGTCGGAGCTCAGAGGGCATGACTTTCTCTTCGCGAGGAGTGATTACCCATGCCGATATTCGACCGAATTGACCCCCGAAATCTCAACCGACGTGAGTGGGAGCTGTGGATGTTGGCTCTCACCGTCATTCTCATTTTGGCCGTGGGGATGGCCCTGCTGATGTATCCCGCGGCTCTCTCCAACGACCTCATCGTGAACGGCACGACAAAACGCAAGATCTTCTTCGGCTTCTGCGCGCTCTCGGTCCTGCTGGTGGGCTACTTCCTGGACCGGCAGATCGTGATCAGTCACCTTCGCCAGCGGGTTGCGGAAGAGCACCAGCGGTTTGTGACAATGCGGCACGAAGCGAGTGTGGACTTGCTCGCGACCTTGCCCGGGTTCACCCTCTTTCGCGACCGCCTGACCATGGAGCTTCGCCGCGCCGCCAGTACTCATTTGCCTCTTTCGCTACTGGTTGTCCAACTGGAGCCTTCGCCGCAACTCCCTGACAAGGACGAAATCGATACAGCGTTCGGTGACGCCGCCAAGGCCTTGACCAGGAAACTTCGCGCTGAGGACTCCATATATCGCTTCCGTCGCGGGGTCTTTGCCATCGTCCTTCCCGGCGTGGGGACAGCGAGTGCCTACCGCATCGCGAGTCGGTTCATGGAGGGCCTTCACGATGCCTCGGGGGCGAGCACACGCTTCTTATTTGATGTGCACATAATCAATTATCCCGAAGACGCCAGCACCGCCCGGGAGATGGAAGAGGCGGCCCGCTCCCTCTTCCCGATTGAGTGCCTTGCGGCGCAGGAAGTGGGAACCGCGTGAACAACCCCGAAGAACTTATCTCGAGGGTAGAAGGTCGTACCAAATCGTTCCACGAGGGCTGCCCCTCCATCATCTCACCTGTGCATGGCTCGGAATCGGCACTGCACCAGCATTTCCGCAACGCTGATCAATCCTCAACGCCGATGTATCCTCAAGGCAGTGGCAACGGAAGTTTGACCACCTTCACTCCTTGGGAGACGCTGCCAACCCTCGCTTCTGCGGATTGCCCTCCGCGTGTCTGTGGTTGCAGCAAGTGATAAACTGCAACGCATGCACATAACTCTCAAAGATGAAGTCGCTGTGGTTACGGGCGGGTCCCGCGGAATCGGTGCGGCTACCGTGAAGGTGTTTGTTGCAGCAGGCGCGAAGGTTATTTTCAACTTTCATCGAGCAAACCGCGCAGCCAAGGAAGTCATCGAAACCTGTAAGGGCCTGGAGGGCCAGGCCATTGCTGAACGGGCCGATGTCTCAAGCATGGCCGACGCCAGGAGGTTGGTTGAGGCTGCGGTTAACCGTTTCGGCAAGCTCGATATACTGGTGGCTAATGCAGGCATTTGGAATTACAACCCCCTGCCCATCCAGAAAGTGGCGGAGAAGCAGTGGGATGAAATGATGGCCATAAACCTCAAAGGCGTCTATTCGCTGGTGCACTACATCGTTCCCCAAATGATCCGCCAGAAACGCGGCCGCATTATCGTGGTTTCCTCCACCGCCGGGCAACGCGGGGAGGCTTTTCACACCCATTACGCAGCCAGCAAGGGCGGCCTGATTAGCTTTGTCAAAGGGCTCTCTACCGAGCTGGCACGACACGGCATCTTAGTGAATTGCCTCGCTCCCGGTTGGGTGGAGACGGAAATGAGCACGCCGGTGTTGAACAACAGGCGCCAATACAAGGAAACAATATCCCTCATTCCCCTTCGTCGCTTCGCTCGACCGGAGGAAATTGCCCTGCCCATACTCTTCCTGGCCTCGCCCATGGCAACGTTCATCACAGGGGAAATCCTGAATGTAAACGGCGGGAGCGTTTTGTGTGGTTAGAAAAGGCGGACGGGAGCGCAAGTCGTGTGCTATGCCGTAACGAGACAAGGGCTTATAATCTTGGGTAGTTCCCTAATATGGGATGTAGGGCCGTCCCGTCCCGCCTTGCGGGAGAGGCGGCCCTGCCTAATCTTGCAGGGGCCGAGGAAGGGAGTTTGTTGTGCCTGAGCGAAGCTGTGGGGTACGAGGGATACTCATCGGGGCGGTTGTTCCCGCAATATTGCTTGGAGCAGCCCGGGGAGCGAGACTGCGCGCCGAGCAGAATCCCGCCGAGGTTCCTTCGCGCACCGACCCCAAGGCCCAACAAGTCATTGATCGCGTGATTCGGGCATTGGGCGGACCTGCTTTCCTGAAGATGAAACGGCTGACGACCCGAGGCCGCATCTTTTCCATCACCGACGAGTCCACTTCAGGATTCGCCCCTTTCGAGAGCGCCGTCGAATATCCGGACAAGCGCCGGTTTAGCTACGGGAAGAGGCCCCCTGTCATTCTCGTCAACAATGGTGACCAGGCATGGGAACTGGACCGGTACGGACAAACCGCTCAGACCCCGGAGCAGGCCCGGCGCTGGAGGATTTCCAATCGCTATTCGCTGGAGAATCTCCTCCGTCTCCGCATCCATGAACCCGGAATTCTCATTCAGCCGGGCGGTGTCGACTTTGTGGATAACGTCGCGACACAAGCTCTGGACATGGTTGATGCACAAGAAACCCAATTGAAACTGGATTTAAATCGTCAGACGATCCTGCCGGTTAGCATCACCTATCGCGTGCGGGACCCCAAGACAGGCGACTGGGAAGAGTTTGCGGATGTGTACAGCGACTATAAGAACATCGAGGGGATCATGACCCCGATGCACATTGCGAGGTTTTTCAATGAAGAACGAGTTTCCGAAATCTTCCGCAGCTCCGCCCACTATGACGACGAATACCCACCCACCTATTTCCAACCCGTCCAGTAAGAGTTCCATCTGTTATAATGGCTTGATGGAGCGAGCGTGAAGAATCATCCTAGAATGCGGGGTACGACGATTCTCTGCGTCCGGCGGGACGGACGGCTGGCCATGGGAGGCGACGGCCAGGTGACCATGGGAGAGAATATCGTCAAGCAGAAAGCCCGGAAAATCCGCCGCCTCTTCAATGAGAAAGTCATCGCGGGATTTGCCGGGAGCACCGCCGACGCCCTCTCCCTTTTCTCCAGGTTTGAACAGAAGCTCGAGGAGTATCACGGAAACCTGAGCCGCTCCGTTGTGGAACTGGCCAAGGACTGGCGCACGGACCGCGCCCTGAGACACCTCGAGGCGTTGCTCCTGGTCGCGGACGAAAAGAGCACCTACCTTGTGAGCGGCAACGGAGATGTGATTGAGCCCGATGACGGGATTGTGGCCATTGGCTCCGGCGGGCCTTTCGCGCTGGCCGCCGCGCGCGCCCTGGCAAAACACACGGCGATGACCGCCAAAGAGATTGTCGAGGAGGCCATGCGCCTGGCCGGGCAGATCTGCATCTTCACCAACGATCAGATAACGATCGAAGAACTGTAAACGGGGCGCTCCGAGCGCTGAATCCTATGGTTTTCTACTTGCCCGAAAGTCTTGAGACTGCCAGCTCACTTGATGAGCTATCCCCGCGCCAGATCGTAGCGGAATTAGATAAGTACGTGATCGGCCAAAGTGAAGCCAAGCGATCTGTCGCCACGGCACTGCGGAACCGCATGCGGCGGCAAAAGCTGCCACCGGAGCAGGCGGAAGAGATCCTTCCCAAGAATATCATCATGATTGGCCCTACCGGCGTGGGGAAAACGGAAATCGCCAGGCGCCTTGCCCGGCTGACGAATTCTCCTTTCCTCAAGGTCGAGGCCTCGCGCTTCACGGAAGTGGGCTACGTTGGCCGCGATGTGGAGTCCATGGTCCGCGACCTGGTGGAAATCTCCATTGACATGGTCCGGGAAGAACGGGTAGATGAGGTGGCTGAAAAGGCGGAGCAGAACGCCGAAGAGCGTCTGCTGGATCTCCTTCTGCCTCCCCCACCTTCTATGAAGCGCCACGAAAAGAGCGGCGGCGACGAAGAAGAGGAACGCGCCGCTACGGCCCAGGAACAGTTCCGCCGCACCCGGGAGAAACTGCGCGCCCAGTTCCGGGAGGGAAAGCTCGACGAACGGCAGGTCGATATTGAAGTGCGGGACCGCAGCTTCCCGGCTTTCGAGGTGATCTCTTCTCAAGGCATCGAGGAGATGGACATCAACATCAAGGACATTCTCCCGGGGCTTTTTGGCTCAAGAACCAAGAAGCGCCGCCTGCGCGTGGCCGAGGCCATGGATTACCTGATCCAGGAGGAAGAAAACAGGCTGATTGACATGGACCAAGTCACCCGCGTGGCCGTGGAACGCGCGGAGCAGTCCGGCATCATATTTCTGGATGAAATCGACAAGATCGCAGGCCGGGAACGGGGGCACGGGCCGGACGTCAGCCGCGAAGGTGTGCAACGCGATATCTTGCCCATCGTCGAAGGCACCACGGTCAACACCCGCTACGGAATGATCCGCACCGATCACATTCTTTTCATCGCGGCCGGAGCTTTCCACGTGAGTAAGCCCTCCGACCTGATACCTGAACTCCAAGGGCGATTCCCCATCCGGGTTGAGCTGCACTCCCTCACCACGGAAGACTTCATCCGCATCCTGAAGGAGCCCAAGAGCGCGCTGGTCAAGCAGTATGCGGCGTTGCTGGAAACGGAAGGCATCAAACTCTCCTTCGCGGACGACGCGCTGGAAGAAATTGCCAAGTTCGCCGCCGCGGTCAACGAGCAGACGGAGAACATCGGCGCGCGGCGCTTGCACACCATTATGGAAAAACTTCTCGACGAAATCTCCTTCGAGGGCCCGGACCTGAAGAAGAAAACGGTCCGCATCGATGCTGCTTACGTTCAGAAGCAATTGGCGGATATCGTCAAGAATCAGGACCTCAGCCGGTATATCCTGTGAATCACCTTTCGTGTGCGCGGCGCACTGCCGGCCTCCCTATCAACTCCATTTCTTGTGACGCCCTTAGGATGCTGAAAAACCCTCCTAGCCTGTCATTCCGAGGAGTCCCGCGTCCGCGGGATGGCGAGGAATCTCGCAAGTCCTTCGTTTCCAGAGCCAGATTCCTCGCTTCGCTCGGAATGACAACGTTCACAAACGTTTTTCAGCATCCTGCTAGTCGGCGCTACCGTACTCCATCTCCAATCGCCACAATGGTTCTCCTGGCGCAAGCCGCCGGCATCTGCCTCCTGCTTGGGTGCGGTGTGCAGGGGCCACCGCAACCACCACGCCTCGAGGTGCCGGAACGCGTAACCGACCTCAGCGCATTTCAGGTGGGACGCACGCTCGAGATCCGCTTCGCACTTCCCCAGCAGGCTATGGATGGAGAACGGTTGACTAAACCTCTGGAGATCGAGATTCTCCGCGCCCAGATCCCCCCGGGCTCGGTACCGCCAAAGTCCCCACCCCTGGCTCTTTGGACGAGGCTCCAACCCGACCAGTGGACGCGTTACACCAACGACCGCAAAGTCATCTATCCCGCGCGCCTTTCCCAGGAGGAATACAAAAACTGGCAGACAGAAGACTCGATCATTGCCATCCGCACTCTCACGCGCGGGTTTCGCGGGCGCCCCGTGGAAAGCGAAATTTCCAATCTCCTCCGACTACGGCTGTTGGACGTTTCAGGCCCCATCAACCACATCGAGAGTCAGACTACTGAGAAGGCCGTTGAGCTGCGTTGGCCGCCACCTGCCAGCACTTTTGGCGGCCAGCAGGCCAAGTCTCTTGCGGGGTATCGCATTTACAGAAGCCGGACTGGAAAACCGGGTTCATTCCAGTTGGTCAGAGAGAGCAAAGAGCCACGATACCTTGACAGCGATTTTGAATTCGGGCGCGCCTACTCTTACGAGGTTCGGGCGTTGTTCAAGGAGGGCGGGACCATAGCTGAAGGTGAAGGCTCGCAACCCTGTGAAGTGATCCCCCGCGATACATTTCCGCCGGCGCGCCCCAAAGGGTTAACAGCTTTGTACACCGCCGGCGCGGTGGAATTGGTATGGACGGCCAACTCGGAGAAGGACCTGGCCGGGTATTATGTTTACCGGCGTGAAAACGGTGAGCAACCCAAGAAGCTGAATAAGGAACTGCTCCGGACCCCCATCCTCCGCGATGTCAGCGTCCAGCCGGGCCACATCTACTTCTATCAGGTGACAGCGGTGGATCTTTCGAACAATGAAAGTCAACCCTGCGAGGAGATCTCAGTCGAAACTGGAAACTGAAAATCAGAAAGCTGAAAACAGGACCTGCTGTTTCTGCTTTCTAATTTCTGCTTTCTAGTTTCTCTACGATGAACAGGCGTTTGAAAAAGCACTATCGTCTGTCTGGGGTCGAAGACTTCGCCAAGCCTCCGCGTTTCCGCTTGCGCGCGATCCTTGGTTCGCTAGCCGCCTTCGTTGTCCTTTGCCTTCTTCACTACCCATTGCTTCGTCTGCCCTACTATTGGGACGAGGCTGGGTACTACATACCTGCA
>JBAVYG010000005.1:0-7522 GCA_049698675.1 Terriglobia bacterium | reverse complement strand
GATCCCCCTTTTGGCCTCATTGAATACCGTCAGGATCAGGTAAAAAAGCTACGGGCTGGCAAGGGTGGGGTTTGGCGGATACCCCCGAAGCTTGACGGCTGTCTGAGGAAGCCCCTTCCTAGGTTCACTGTCCTGTCAGTGAATGAGCTTGAGGGATTACAGAGGTTTTTCTCGGATTGGGGACGTCTTGTGCTTCGAGTGCTGGTTCCTGGCGGTCATGTTTTCGTCGCTTCTAATCCGTTACTCTCCCCGATAGTCTCTTCTGCCCTTATGGGTGCTGGATTTGAGCGTCGCGGCGAAATCATCCGGTTAGTGAGGACGTTAAGGGGTGGAGATCGGCCTAAACTTGCCGAAAAAGAGTACGACTATATCTCTGTGATGCCGCGGAGTTGTTACGAACCTTGGGGGCTTTTTCGCAAGCCAATGACCGAGAAAAGAGTGTCGGAAAACCTCAAGAAATGGAACGCTGGCGGGCTGCGCCGGACCCCCGACGGTCGCCCGTTTCCTGATGTCATAAAGAGCGAATTCCCGCTTGATGTAGAAGTCAAAATTGCTTCGCATCCTTCCCTGAAGCCTCAGAAGTTTCTGCGCCAACTTGTTTGGGGGGCCCTACCGATGCAGACAGGAATCATTCTTGATCCATTCATGGGTAGTGGTTCAACAATCGCAGCCGCAACTGCACTGGGATTCGACAGCGTAGGAATTGAATCTGACAAGCACTTCTACGAGATGGCGCTGTCCGCTGTGCCTCAATTGAGCAAGATGAAGGTTCAATGGGAATCGTTTGAGGGTCCTAACGGGAATTCAGTTGGGGCGAAGCCGAAAAAAGCATTGGCAGAACCTACACTGTTTTGACGCCCATGCTGAGTTATGTTTTCTGCTTCGACTTGCCAACAACGAATTCAGGTTCCTGATAAATCGGGTTGGAACGCAACTTTTCTACGCCTCGCTGGTTTATCGAACAAGTTCTTGTGCGGCGTGAAGCCTTCCCGCGCTCGGCCAGCGACCAATCTTCCACGGATAATTCAGCGGCCAAAATCTGAACAAACCGGGTAGGTTCGGATGCACTGGTCGCCAACTCGTATCGAAACACCATCAACCACCCGGCCTCGGGGTTATGTGCCTGCCAGCCTCCAGACTGCCTCGAGGTCTTTACTTCTATTCCCTGATCGCATCTAAGCTGGTTATCACCCTTCGGATGCGCTGAAGGTAACAAGTCGGGATGGCCGCCAATGTAGCGGTTGCGAACCAAGGTCCTTGAGTGTTTGGAAGTGCTCTTAACAAGAACCTCTGAAAGAAGACCGGAAAAGGTATTCCCCAGTGCGAGGTTTTCAAACAGCCCCAAGTCATTCTGATCGAGAGCGCCATTGATCGCGTGAAGGAAATCGTAAACAGACTCGACCGCGGACTTAACCTCTTCCACCGTCAGTCCGTATGGCAGTGCCGCAGTCCGATCCCAGCAGGTAGCTCTGGATTCCGCCCTTGTGATCATGCACGCGGTTTATACAGCATCTTCCATGAAGATGCAAGGGCTTAAGCCAAATGGTATCGTTGGAGTGGCGCAAAAAGTTGTGCTACGATGAGGGATTGCTTCGCGACCGGCAAGCCACGCCTTGTGCCGGTCCTACAATCTCAAGGAGCTCCCGGTGAGAATCTACGACGGCCAAGACATTCGCAATGTTACACTGGTGGGTCACGGCGATACCGGCAAGACCCAGCTTGTTTCCGCGCTGCTTTACGCGGCGGGCATGGTGAACCGCCTCGGAAAGGTGGACGACGGAACCTCCATCACGGACTACGACGAGGAGGAGATCCAGCGCAAGTTTTCCATTACCGCCGGGCTCGCCTATGCCGAATGGGGCAGGAGCAAGATCAACTTTATTGACACCCCCGGATACAACATCTTCATGCACGAAACGGAGGGGGCGCTCCTGGCGGCCGATGCCGCTCTATTGCTTATTCATGGCGTGGCAGGAATCGAAGTGCAAACGGAGAAATCCTGGGGTTTCTGCGAGAAATACAGCTTGCCGCGCGCGCTGGTCATCAATCAGTTGGACCGCGACCGCGCCAGCTTTGAGCGGACTCTCGAAGCCTTACACGGGGCTTTCGGGCGGAGCGCGATTCCCCTCCAGCTCCCCATCGGAGAAGAGAAGAATTTTCACGGCGTCATCGACTTGGTTCGAGTGAAGGCCTACCTCTACGACTCCAACGGGTCCGGGAAGGCTAAGGAAGTCGAGATTCCTGCCGACCTGAAGGATGCAGCGAGCAAGGCTCACGAGGCCCTGGTGGAAATGGTGGCCGAGGGTAACGACAAGTTGATGGAAGAGTTCTTTGAAAAGGGCACCCTCCCGGAGGAGCAGTTGGTCCCTGGTCTGAGGGCCGCGGTGTGTGAAAAGCGCCTCTACCCTGTGGTGGTTGCGGCCGGGCTGCTCAACATTGGCAGCGAGAATTTGCTGAACTTCATAGTGGATTACCTTCCTTCGCCCCTGGGGCGGAAAGAGGTGGAAGGCCTGGAACACGAGGGCGGCGAGCCTGTAAAGCGCAAGATTGCCGACGACCAGCCGGTTTCTGTCTTCGTCTTCAAGACCGTGGCAGACCCCTTTGCCGGCCGCGTGAGCTACTTCAAGGTGATGTCGGGAGTTCTGAAGAACGAGGCCAACCTTACCAACTTCGACCGTGGAACCAGCGAGCGCCTCTCGCACATCGGGGTCGTTCAGGGCAAGACGCAGACGCCCGTAGCCGAGCTCCATGCGGGGGACATCGGGGAAGTGGCCAAGCTGAAGGATACCCTGACGGGCGACACGCTGGGTGACAAAGGCGCGCCGATTGTTTTCCCCAAACTGAAGCTGGCGGAGCCCGCCATTTCGTTCGCCATCGAACCCAAGTCGCGCGGCGACGAGGACAAGCTCTCCACCGCCATCCATCGCATGCTCGAAGAAGACCTGCTCTTGCGCTTCTCACGTGACCCGCAGACCAAGGAGTTCCTGCTTTCAGGCGCCGGCCAGCAGCATGTGGAAGTGGCTGTCTCTAAGCTCAAGCGGAGGTTTAACATCGATGTCACGCTCAAGGCGCCCAAGATCCCTTACCGCGAAACCATTCGCGCCCGCGCCGAAGCGCAGGGCAAGCACAAGAAGCAGACCGGCGGCCACGGCCAGTACGGTGACTGCTGGATCAAGGTGGAACCTCTGGTACGCGGCGCCGGCTTCGAGTTCGTGAACGATATCTTCGGCGGCGCAATCCCCAGGAACTACGTCCCCGCCGTCGAGAAGGGTATCGTCGAGGCAGCCTCGAAAGGGTATCTCGCCGGCTATCCCGTGGTGGACTTCAGAGTGATCCTCTTCGATGGCTCCTATCACGAGGTGGACTCCTCTGAAATCGCCTTTAAGCTCGCCGGCTCCAAGGGGTTCAAGAAGTGCATGGAGCAGGCCAAGCCCTGCTTGCTCGAGCCGATTATGAATGTGGAAATCACGGTGCCCGAGAATAACGCTGGCGATATCATGGGCAACCTTAATGGGCGCCGCGGGCGCGTGCAGGGTATGGATCCCAAGGGCGGGTCCACCACCATCAAGGCTCAGGTGCCGCTCGCCGAGATGCTCACTTACGCCTCCGACCTCACCTCCATGACCCAAGGGCGTGGGACCTACTCGATGGAGTACTCGCACTACGAAATCGTCCCGCAGCCCATCGCCGATAAGATCGTCGCCGCGCACAAGCCCTCCGCGGTGGAAGAGGAAGAGTAGCCGTGGGCAAGGGGTTTGTGCCCGCCGCCCACAGATTGCATCCCATCCAAGCCTCCCGACCCTGAAGAGTCGAAAGTTGAATGTCGAAGAGTCTGCGAACTTTGGGTGTGCTGCCGCCCGCAGCGGAGAACGTTTCGCCGAAGGGCCCAGCTGCGGGTATCAGCCGGAGACCGCATCGGTTCTTGCTTGAACGCTGGTAGTGGGTCAATTTTGATGTAGAGGCGGCTTTACGCCGCCATTTGGCGAGGTAAACTCGCCGCTACAGCATCAAATCGACCCACTACCTGAACGCTCCCAGGCTTGACAGCGCAGCCAAAGTCGGGAAGTATTCTTCCTTCGTTTCGAGTCCAGCAAAGGAGGTTTATGGCAACTTTCAAACCCGTTGGATATGCCGTGATTGGATTAGGGGGATTTGCACAAGGCGCGATCTTGCCCGGCTTCCGGCACAGCAAGAAGGCAAAGCTGGTGGCCCTGGTGAGCGGTGACAGGTCCAAGGCCAAGCGCCTTGCCACGAAGTTCCACGCTGGGGCCTTTTACACCTACGAGGAGTTGCCGGCCTGCTTCAGCAATCCGCAGGTTGAGGCCGTCTACATTGCCACCCACAACGGCTCGCACGCCCATTACGCAGTGCAGGCTGCAAACGCCGCCAAGCATGTGCTTTGCGAAAAGCCCATGGCAAATTCGGTGGAAGAGTGCCGTCAGATGCTGGCGGCCTGCCGTGCTTCCGACGTCCGCCTGATGATTGCTTACCGCAAGTATTTTGAGCCTGCCAGTCTCGAGCTCAAGAAACTGATCACGAGCGGGAGACTCGGGCGGCTGAAATACATTCATTCGGCTTTCGGGATTGTCATCCGCGGTCGGGGGAAGGCTGGCGCGTGGCATCTCGATCCCAAGCTCGCGGGCGGCGGCGCACTGCCCGACGTGGGAGTCTACTGCGTGAACACCATACGCTGGCTTGTGGGCGAGGAACCCCTGGAAACCTCGGCGTATCAGTGGACGACCGATCCCGAGACCTTCAGCAAGGTGGATGAGAACATCGCCTTCCGGCTGAACTTCCCGCACGGGCTGGTGGCGCAGGCCACCGCGAGTTTCAGCGCCGCGCAGTCGTCGTTTTTGCAGGTCCACGGCGAGAAAGGCTGGGCGGCCCTCAACCCGGCGTATCAGTACGACCAAGAGCGCTGTCTATTCGGCAAGACTGGCGACCGATGGTTCGAGAAGAAGTTCAAGGTCATTGATGAGCTGTCGCTGGAGCTTGATGCCTTTGCCGACTCGATCCGCCGCAAGCGCGAGCCTGAACCGAACGGCGTCCAGGGTATGCGCGACGTGGCCGTGATGGAGGCCATCTATCAGTCGGCGCACGAAGGCCGGACGGTGCCCATCACTATGCCGGAGTAAGATCGATAACCGCGCGGGCCGATGTGGAACCCGCCCCGGGAGGTCAACTCACTTATGTTCATACCCACTGTTTATGCGGTCGCGCTCTCCTTGATCGTTCTCAGCATGATTTGCTGGGGCAGTTGGGCTAATACTCAAAAGCTTTGCAAAGGCTGGCGCGTTGAGTTGTTCTATTGGGATTATGTTTGGGGCATCTTGTTGATGGCCCTGATCCTGGGGTTTACGCTGGGGCGCACGGCCCCTGCCAGCCCTGATAGCTTTATTCAAAACCTCCGGGCTGCGGATGGTCATCACTTCCTGCTCGCTTTCCTCGGCGGCATCGTCTTCAACCTCGGCAACATCCTGATCGTGGCGGCTATCGCCATTGCGGGCATGGCGGTGGCCTTCCCGATCGGCGTCGGGGTGGCGATGGTGGTGGGCTCGGTCTTGAATTACATCATCACGCCAAAAGGCAATCCGTTGATGCTTTTTGGAGGCGTTGCCTTGGTGTGCTTGGCAATTTTGCTGGACGCTCTGGCCTACCGACGGCAGGCGAAGGATCAGACCGTGAGGATTAAAGGGATCGCAATCAGCCTGCTGGGCGGTGTAGTGATGGGACTGTTCTATCCTTTCATCGCTAAGGCGATCAAAGGAGAGAACCACCTTGGTCCGTACACCGTGGCCTTCGTCTTTGCTCTCGGAGTGCTGGTTTCTAATTTTCCGGTGAATTATGTCTTGATGCGGAGGCCGGTTTCAGGACCTCCGGTTTCGGTCAGGGATTATTTTCGCGGCGCCGGGGCGTGGCACTTCTGGGGCATCATGGGCGGCATGTTCTGGGGGGTGGGCACGATCTCAAACTTCGTTGCATCGTACGCCAAGATGGTCGGGCCCGCAGCCTCCTACGCACTCGGTCAGGGCTCGACGATGGTGGGCACAATCTGGGGAGTGTTCGTTTGGAAGGAATTCAAAGGCGCAGATGCAACCACCAAGCGCTTGCTGGCGCTGATGTTTGCCCTTTTCATCATCGGCCTTGTGTGCGTGGCGCTGGCGCCAGTTGTAAAGTGATGTTCATATGCAGCATCTGATCCAAGCACTGTTGGTCGGCTTCGCATTCGCCGTGACTTCCCTTCCTGCTGCGCCATCGAGCGTCCCGATCATCCTCGACACCGACATTGGCACGGACATTGACGATGCGTTCGCCCTGGCGCTCGTTATCAATAGCCCCGAGTTAGAACTCCTGGGCGTAACCACCGTGGCTGGCGACACCCAGGCGCGAGCACGCCTTGCCGCCAAGCTGCTTTGGGAAGCGGGCGGAACTTGGCGCAAGGTGCCGGTTTATGCAGGCGAGCCTGGAAAGCCCCAGCCGATTGAACAGACCCGCTGGGCGAATGGCTTCACCAGTCCCGCCTTGCATAGGAGTGGAGCCGTTGATTTCATGAAGAGTGAAATCAACCGGCGGCCCGGCAGAGTCACGATCGTCGCCATCGGGGAACTGACCAACGTAGCCGCTCTACTGAAATCCGACCCTTCCATGGCGAAGCAGATCAAACTCATCGCCCTGATGGGCGGATCAGTCGCGCGCGGTTATGCGCCGGATTCGAAGCCCGAAGCGGAGTGGAACATCAAGTCGAACCCGGAAGCGGCACAGACCGTGTTTTCATCCGGTGTGCCCCTGCTGATGGCCCCGCTCGACGGAACAGCCATGCTGCAACTCGACGCCTCCGCACGCCGCCGCGTCTTCACTCATCTCGCCCCGCTCACCAACGCCTTGATGATTCTCTACCACCTCTGGGGCAACGAGACTCCGACTTTGTTTGACCCCATGGCGGTGGCGATGCTCATCGACCCAAGCCTGGGCGAAACTCAACAGTTGGCAATCGAGGTTGATGCGCGAGGATTCACTCGAGTCGTCGAAGGCAAGCCGGCGAACGCTACGATGGGGATGCGCACGGATCCCAAGAGGTTCTTCGATTTTTATTTGAGCCGGGTGGCGCCTTAAGAACAGGTGCCAGGTGCCAAACTTCAGTGACAAGTGACGAGTGACAAGTGACAAGCAAGAACAATTGAGGTCAGTTGGTTGGCTCGTCGCTCGTCACTCGCCACTAGTCACTTGTCACTCCGAGTGATAAGGCTGGAGCTTTGCTTGAATGCGGTCGTGGATCCAGTGCGGGTCCCACCATTCAACCGGATTGACGGGGATTCCATCCAGCAGCATGGTGAAGTGCAAATGGTCGCCGCCCGCCAGCCCGGTCTGGCCACTGTGCGCGATCACTTGTCCGTGTTTTACCTCTTCGCCTTCCTTCACATCAAACGAGCTCAAATGAGCATAAAGGCTTTGCAGGCCGCAGCCGTGGTCAATCACCACGACATTGCCGTATATGCCGAGAAAGCCTACGTATATCACGCTT
>JBAVYG010000004.1:0-3426 GCA_049698675.1 Terriglobia bacterium | reverse complement strand
ATACTGCTGCGGCCCGTGCCGTCGCCGAACCGCGAATTATCACCCCGCTCCGGCCAGTCTCCAGGCACAAGCAGAAGCCTTCAAATATATAACGAATATCAAAAAGTGTACAAGGTTGCATGTTCCTGAATCACGGCTCCGTCAAAGTCAGGGGTGGCGTATAGACTCGAAAAGCAGGGGGGTGCGATCAGCAGCAAATGTGGGATCAAGGTGGAGGGAAGAAATCGAGGAACAGGAAAGGAATTGAGCAAGCAGGCAGAGGAATTCCTTGGCGGGAAGACCTTGTCAAAACCCCGCTAAACCTGCAGGACGTCACCCTCGCGGGCAACCAACTTATACAGCACTGGACTCACAATGCGCCCGAGAAACAGTCTGGAAATCAAACCGGCGACAATGACGATGGCAAAAGGCTTCTGCGAGTCTGAACCGATCCCTGTCGAGAGCGCCGCGGGCAGAAGACCGAGGCAGGCAACCAGAGCGGTCATCATGATGGGCCGGAAGCGGACCAGGCAGGCCTCGAAGGTCGCCTTACGGATTTCATTCCCCAGCAAACGCAGTTTATTGATGTAGGAAACATCGATTACCGCCGTCTCGACCGAAACGCCCATTAGGACCAGCAGCCCCAGAACGGAAGACACACTGAAGGGAGTGTGAGTCAGCTTGAGCGCCAGCAGCGCCCCAACCGGCTCCGTCAGGATAACGTCGAGCACAACGATGACGGGAAACTTAAAATTGCCGTAGAGGGCGAAAAGGATGAGGAAGATGAGCAGCACGGTGACCGGACCAATGACATTGAGCTGAGACCTGGCGGCCAGGAACTCGCTATACTCCCCGCCCCATTCCAGACGATACCCGGGAGGCAAATGAACGGCTTTCCGCACTGCCCTTTGACCATCCTCCACGGCCCGCTCCAGGTCGCGGCCCACAATGCTGTACTGGATGCCGATGTAGCGCGAGTTGTTTTCACGATAAATGAAGGACGCGCCGTTGCCTTGCCTGATGTCCGCCAGTTGCTTCAAGGGAATCTGCTGACCCGCCGAAGTGCCCACCGGAAGATTGCCTATTTCCTGCGCGCTCTCGCGGAACTGTGGATTCATGCGCACGACGAGGTCAAAGAGTTTTTCGCCCTGGATGACTTGTGTAGCGGCCTGCCCACCCACGGCGGCTTGGATCACGGCCTCGACATCGGACACATTGATTCCGTAACGGGCAATCTTCGCCCGGTCAACATCGATGAGGAGACTCGGCTGGCCAAGCTCGCGCACAACCGTCAATTCCGCAAAGCCGGGGATTTTGGCGAGCGTGTCTTTGATTCGCAGCGCCGTATCCTGCAGGACATTCAAGTCCGAGCCAAACACCTTTACAGCCAGAGCGCTCTTCAGGCCGGTCAACGCTTCGTCCACTGCATCCTCGGCGGGCTGGGTGAAATTGAAAATAATGCCCGGGAAAGCTTCCAACCGGTCACGGATCGAGTCGACCAGTTGTTCCTTGGTATGAATGCGCCCTGCCCAGGTTTTGTCCTTGTAAGGCTTAAGACCCACATAGAATTCGACGTTGAAAAAACCCGTTGGATCAGTCCCGTCGTCAGGGCGCCCAAGCTCCGAACCAACTACCGTCACTTGGGGGTAAGACATCAAGATTTGGCGAATTTGGGGCGCAATCTTACTGGCTTCCTCGAATGAGATCGTGTAAGGCATGGTGGCCCGGACCCACAAAGCGCCCTCATCCAGGTGAGGCATGAATTCGCCGCCTATATACGGGACAAGCAGCAAAGTGGCGGCGAAGATAGCAGTAGCGATCAGCATCGTCAGTTTGGCGTGGTCCAAACACCAATTTAACTCCGCAGCATATTCCCGCTTGAACCATTCATAGGCGAGATTGGTTTTCTCTCTTACCCCTGCTTTGAACAAATAAGAAGCCATGACGGGAACCAATGTCAGGGCCAGGATCAAGGACCCAATCAGGGCAAAAGACATGGTGTCTGCCATGGGGTGGAAAAGCATGCCGGAAGGCCCGTGCAGCACATAGATGGGAAGATAGCCGGCAATGATGACGGCCACGGAATAGAAAATCGGACGGTCGACGTCACGCGCTGCGGCAACGATGACGTCGTGCAGATCGTACTTCGTCCCGTGCCTCAAACCCAGCTCACGGTAAATGTTTTCAACCATGACCACGGTCCCATCGATGATGATGCCGAAGTCGATGGCGCCGATGGAGAGCAGGTTCGCGGAGATGTCGTGCGCATGAAGAATGATGAAAGAAAAGAGCAGGGCCAGCGGAATGGTGAGCGCCGTGATAAGGGCAGCCCTGAAGCTCACCAGGAAGAAAACCAGAACGATCAGCACCAGCACCATGCCCCGAAGCAGGTTGTTTTCCACAGTATCGATGGTCAGCTTTACCAGGTCGCTTCGGTCGTAGAAGGGCCGAACCTTCACGTCTTGCGGCAGGACCCGCTCGTTCAACTCCTTCGTCTTCTCCTCGACACCCTTGAGAACGTTCTGAGTCTGTTCCCCACGGCGCATCAGGATGACACCCTCGACGACATCATCGTTGTTCTGGAAGCCGAACTCCCCAAGCCGAGGCGCATGACCCATGGCTACTTCGCCGATGTCACTGATCCGAACCGGAGCCCCATTGACGCTGGCAACTACAACTGCGCCGATGTCTTTGGTGTCACGCACCAGACCCAGCCCCCGAACGTAATAGAACTGCCCCCCCTGCGAATAGAATCCGCCTCCTGTGTTGGCATTGTTGGCAGCGAGAGCCTGCACCACCTGGGGGACGGTGATGTGATATCCGTAGATGCGGGCAGGGTCGAGCAGCACCTGGTATTGCATGACCGTGCCACCAAACCCGGAGTCATCCGCCACGCCTGGGACCGACCTGTAGGCGCGCTCCAACACCCAATCCTCGATAGTCTTGAGCTCCTGAGGCGAGCGGTCCGGACTTTCGACGATGTAACGATAAACCAGCCCGCTCGGTGAGAACAGGGGAGCCAGCGTGGGCGTCACGCCACTTGGCACGTTGGCATTGCTCACCCGCTCGAACACGACTTGGCGGGCAAAATAGTCGTTCGTATCTTCCTCGAAAGTCAGGATGACGTCGGAGAGCCCATAAAGCGAGATGGAGCGCATAAACACCAGGCGCGGAATACCGTTCATTTCAAGTTCGATGGGCAGGGTCACTAATCTCTCGACCTCTTCCGCGGCATGCCCCGGCCACTGGGTGATGAGCTCAACCATCGGGGGGGAGAGATCCGGGTAGGCATCTACGGGCATGCGCCGGAATGCGACGATTCCTGCACCGACCACAAACGCAGTAACCATCAGGACCAAGAATCGCTGGCGCAAGGCAGATTGGACGATGCGGTGGATCATGGGTAGTTGTCAGTAGTCAGTTGTCGGTCGTCAGTGGCCTTCGCCC
>JBAVYG010000003.1:0-3393 GCA_049698675.1 Terriglobia bacterium | reverse complement strand
AGGCTGAGCCTTCCAGCCGAGCCGAGGGGGAGAAGGAAGGCTGTCTGCGCCGGAAAGCCAGAGGCTTTCCGCACAGCAGGCGGCAGAGCCGCTTTTTCCGCAACTTTGACGCGACCCTGGCCGAAAGCCGCGTGATTGCTGGCGCGGAAGTTACTCCGCGAACCGGAAACTGCCGGGCTCGAGGCCAGCGCGCAGAGCGAGGTCATGCACCAGCAACTGGATATGGACGGAATCAACCAGGGTTCCCAGCCCCATCTGGACCGATTCAACAGGGATGAGGCGCACGTTGGTGAGGTCGGCAAAAGGCAGGTCGGCGTAAAGCAGGACGCGCCCGCCGTGCTTGCGGATATCCCCCGCCAGCCTGAGCAGGCCATTGGTGGCTCTGCGCTTCGGCTTGGTTTCGCCTTGCCGGGCGAAGATAATATAGCGATGGGCGGGGTCGACGATCTCCATCGGACCGTGGCGGAACTGAGCTGCACTCATCGGTTCCGCGCCCATTTTCGCCACCTCTTTGAACAACAGCGCCCCCTGGTAAACCGAGGCGAGATCTGCTCCGCGGGACAGCAAGGCGATGTAGTGTGGTTTGTTAAAGAACTCCACGGTGGGCGGGGTCAGCTCGTCGTGGCGGTCGATGATTTTCTCCTGGGCCTCGATGGCGTGCATCAACGCCTGGGTGAGGGGGTACGGCGGCTTTCGGGCAATCGTCACCGCAAGGTACATCAGGACGGCCACGGCGCAGGTGTAAGTCTTGGTGCCCACCGGCGCCGGGCGACCGGCCATCATGGGGAGCAACAGGTTGGCTCGCCGGGCCAGCGAGCTCGCCTCCATATTGCAGACGGCTACCAAACCATCCTTCCTCGGCAGGGCGCCGAGCAACCGGAGGACTTCCCCCGTTTCTCCCGATTGTGAGACCACCACCAGGAGGGTGTCTGGGCCGAGGATCTTCATATGATGGTCCGCCAGCTCGCCAGTCTCCCAGACCAGAGCGCGGATAGCATGAGCACTCAGATAGGCCTGGGCCGGGTAGGCCGCGTACATCGACGATCCCATTCCGGTGAACACCACGGTGGGCGGCCAGTGCTTCACCAGCGCGCGCAGCGCCTTGGAGGGGATCGCTCCGGGGCTTGTATAGAACTTCCGCAAGCCCGAAAGGACCGCCGGCTGCTGAGCAATCTCTGCCATCAAGGTGGTCATGGTGATTTGTCCTGTCGTCGTCAGTCGCTAGTAATTAGTGGCTGGTGGCTAGACAAAAGCTTAGAAGTCGAGAGGTCCAGTCAGTGGTCGTTGGTGGCAAGTGATTAGACTGGTGGTACTAAGCACTAACCACTAAGACCACGGGCCCGACCGCTGACCGAGTACTGGCCACTGACCACTAGCCACTAACCACTGCAAATTATACACTGTTTAGCACTTGCGCTCAGGGGGTCGAGTGAGGTTTCATAGCAGTATGAAAACCATTCGATGCTTCTGCTTAGTTCTTGCGGCGCTATCGGCGCCGTTCCTACTGACCCTGTACGCTCAAGGCACTGAAACGGTGGCAACCAAGAGCAAGTTTCTTGTATACGTCGGCACTTACACCGAAAAGAGGAGTAAAGGCATTTATGCTTACCGCTTCGATCCGGCCACAGGCCAGTTGAGCTCGCTGGGACTGGCAGCCGAAAGCGTCAATCCTTCGTTTCTAGCGATAGATCCCAGCCGGCGATTCCTTTACGCAGTGAATGAGATATCGAAGTACGAGGGGCGAAGTAGCGGCGGAGTCAGCGCCTTCGCCATTGATCCTGGGACTGGCAAGCTCACCCTTTTGAACGAGGTGCCGTCAGGCGGCGCAGACCCCTGCCACATAGCGGTGGATAAGACTGGGAGATACGTGCTGGCGGCCAACTACGGTGGCGGAAGCTTGGCTGTGTTCCCAATTCTGAAAGACGGCCGCCTGGGAGAGGCCTCGGCCTTTGTGCGGCACAGCGGCGCCAGCATCAACCCTCAACGCCAGGAGGGGCCACACGCGCACTCGATTTACCCGTCACCTGACAATCGTTTCGCCATCAGCGCAGACTTGGGGCTTGATGAGGTGCTCGTTTATCGTTTCGATCCGGAGAAAGGGACGCTCGCGCCAAACAATCCCCCCTTTGCCAAAGTGAACCCCGGCGCAGGGCCGCGGCACTTTGCCTTTCATACGAGCGGGAAATTTGGATATGTGATCAACGAAATGCAGTCCACTGTCACCGTGTTCTCGTATGAGCCGGCCAGCGGAGCTTTGCACATGCTGCAGACTATCTCAACGCTTCCGAAGGACTTCGAGGGTGAGAGCACGGCCGCGGAAGTGCAAGTGCACCCATCAGGGAAGTTTCTGTATGGGTCCAACCGTGGGCACGACTCTATCGCCGTGTTCGCGATCAACAATCGAAAAGGGACTCTCACGCCCAATGGGTACGTTCTCACGCTCGGGAAGACGCCGCGCAACTTTGCGGTCGACCCAACGGGCTCGTACCTGTTCGCGGCCAACCAGGACTCCGACAGCATCGTGCAGTTCCGCATCGACCCGAACACCGGCCGCCTGACCCAGACCGGCCAAGTGCTTGAAGTGCCTTCGCCCGTCTGCGTGACATTCGTGCCGATCGAATGATTGCCCAGTCTAATTCTATGGAACTTTTCTATTTGGTACGTCACGGGGAGACGAAATGGAATGCTGAGACCCGGATTTGTGGGCGGTCCGACGTCCCGCTATCGGAGGCCGGGCGCCGGCAGGCGAAGAGGTTGGCGGAGCGCCTGAAGCCCATCTGCTTTGACGCGCTCTATTCAAGCCCGCTGAAGCGCGCCATCGACACGGCCCGCTTCATCTCTGAGCGAATTGGCCTCGAACCCGTCGTGGACGATAGACTCGTCGAGCTTGACTACGGCCAGTGGGAAGGGAAAACGCTGGAGGAAATAAGGAGGAACGACCCCAAGACTTTGCGCGCTTGGGAGGCCGACCCTGGCAGGCTCGCGCCTCCTGGCGGCGAAAGCGGCCTGGAGGTCCAGCAACGCGTCGTGCCCTTCCTGGATTCTCTGGCGGCCAAGCACCGCAAGGGTCAGGTGGTGGTGGTGCTCCACAAGACCGTTTGCCGCCTGGCGATCTGCCATGTCCTGGGAATGTCTCCCTCCGACTATAGAAGGAGGCTCATCATGGAAAATGCCGCGCTGAGTATTATCCAGTCCCGAGAAGATGGTTGGCGGCTCATTACCTACAACGACACCTCGCACTTATCAGCTTGCCGTCGTGGTCACATTTCACTTCGCGAAGAGTTCTGATTCAAAAGAGGTTTTTCACACGCTTCGCGCCCTAATTGTACTAGGTTAAGTTTATCTTGACTCTGCTTTCTCGTGGCGGTAAGCTTCGGGTATGACGCCACAGGA
>JBAVYG010000002.1:0-10088 GCA_049698675.1 Terriglobia bacterium | reverse complement strand
CAGAAAATGAGCTTCATGAAATGTCGTGTAGCCTGTCATTCCGAGCGGAGCGAGGAATCTCGCCCTGTCTGCGGAGGAGCGAATCAGAGCGAGATTCCTCGCTCCGCTCGGAATGACAGCCGTCTTCACCACTCCCCCGCCTTGACCATCCTTCGGACTTGGCGCTTGATGGAGTCTCGCTTCAGCCTGCTCAGATGAGAGATGAAGAGCTTCCCTTCCAGGTGGTCGGCTTCGTGGCAGAAAGCCCGCGCGAGCAAGCCCTCACCGGAAAGGGTGAATTCCCTGCCCCCGACATCCTGGGCGCGAACCGTGGCGTGCAACGGACGAGAGGTTTTGGCACGGAAATCCGGAAGGCTCAGGCAGCCTTCTTCTTCCACCTGCTCACCCTCCGCGGCAATGATCTCCGGATTCACGAGCACCAATTTTGCACTGGGATCCTTGCCGCATGAAGCGTCAATCACGCAGAGTTTCAAAGAGATGCCAATTTGTGGAGCGGCAAGTCCCACGCCGTTGGCGGCGTACATGGTCTCGATCATATCAGCTACGAGCTTTTCCAGACTTCCATCGAATTGGGTCACCGGCGCCGCAGGCTTCTCCAGCACCTCTTGACCGTACTTGACAATGGGATAAATCATTAGAACTGTCTCACTTGCTCCATACAGGCCAGAAAATTCCGCTTGGTTTCCCCCATCGAGTCACCCCCAAATTTCTCGAGGAATGACCGGCTTATCGTAAGGGCGAGCATGGCTTCACCGACGACGCCGGCAGCGGGCACCACGCACACGTCGGACCTCTCGTAAGCCGCCTTCACTGTCTCCTTGGTCGCGAAGTCCACAGACTCGAGGGGGCGACGCAGCGTCGAGATGGGTTTCACATAGCCCCGTACGACGATGTCTTCCCCGTTCGAAATTCCGCCTTCCAGCCCCCCAGCCCGGTTCGATTTGCGGGTGAAGCGGGATTTTTCTCGGTCGTATCCGATTTCGTCATGGACGCGGGACCCGAGGCTTGCCGCGCCCTCGATCCCGCCGCCGATTTCAACCGCCTTGACCGCCTGGATGGACATCAGCGCCTGAGCTAATTGCCCATCCAGGCGTTCATCCCACTGGGCAGATGAGCCAAGACCAGGTGGCACGCCATGGGCAATGACTTCGAAAGTCCCTCCCACGCTGTCGCGGGCTTCCAGAGCTTTGTCCACTTCTTCCTTCATGCGGGCTTCCACTGCCGGGTCTACACATCCCAGCATGATGTCCTCAACCGCGCGAAGCGCCAGCACCTTTTGAAACGGAACCGACTCATCCTCGAGGACCACGCTTCCCACCGCAACCACATGGCTGGCAACTTCGATGCCGAATTCTTTCAGGAAGAGTTTGGCAAGGGCGCCCGCAGCCACCCGCGCCGCAGTCTCACGCGCGCTCGCCCTTTCAAGCACGTAACGCGCCTCGGGGAAATTGTACTTCAGGCATCCCGCAAGGTCGGCATGCCCGGGACGTGGACGGGTGAGGGACTTATGCCTGGCTCGGGCTTCAGGACTGTCCTCGACGGCCAAGGCCTCCTTCCAGTTCTCCCAGTCGTGGTTTGAAATCAGCAGAGTTATGGGTGAACCAATGGTCCGGCCGCGGCGAACCCCGGAGAGAAACTGAGCGGTATCTGATTCAATTTTCATCCGCCCCCCGCGCCCGTAACCTCCCTGCCGGCGCTTGAGCTCTCTGTTTATGTAATCGAAGTCCACGCACAGGCCCGCAGGCATTCCAGACAGGATCGCCACCAGGGCTTGCCCGTGCGATTCGCCAGCCGTTTGAAAACGTAACATCGCCTCACTCGCACGTTCCCTTAGGAAACGTCTCCACTCTGCTCATATTAACGAAATTGGGCGACCCGGTCAAAAGTCGAGTAACGGTGCAGTTTGGTTTTCTTGTGGCGCAATCTACCTGTCCCGGCCTGCTATGGATGACCCATGTTCCCCGCAGGGGAACAACATCATTAGCCGTGGGTGAAACCCAAGGACAGGGACCCTCCAACAAAACTGCCTATCGACCCTGAAAGGGTCGAATCCCTTCTATACCAACCACGCGCCAAACCAAATTCAACCCCTCCGGGGTTGGTAAATCGTCGGGGCGCATCGTTTCCGTGGGTTTCACCCACGGCTAATGACATTGGACCTCTTCGAGGTCCCCCTTGAATACCGCTCGAGCAAACTGCACCACTACCAAAAATCGGACAGTGTCCTAATATGCGACGTAGGGTCGGGGCTCGCCCCGGCCTGGCCGTCCTCAGAGGCGGCCCTACATTCTAAATGGACGCATGATTTACCTACCGGCAGACCTCCGGTCGAACTATAATGGGGCTTGCTGCGGATGTTTGCCAAATATAGTGACGAGCATTGGTTGTAACCCCGTCGTAGGTCGCAGCGCGCCACGCGGCCCGGCGGTTTACTTGCTGCCGGGAAAACCCAGGGCCAGCCCGGCAGGCACGAGCGCTGCGTAGGAATCCGGTCTTGCGCTATCTTCTCCTCAGCGACATACACTCGAATCTGGAAGCGCTGGAGGTGTGCCTCGAGCTGGCGCAGGGAAAGTACGAGCAAGTCTTGTGCCTGGGCGATCTGGTCGGTTACGGTCCCGACCCCAATGCCGTCATTGAAAAGATAAGGCCCCTGGCCTCGATCATCGTTCGCGGCAATCACGATAAGGCTTGTTCGGGCCACACCGTCGCCGCGGAATTCAATCCCCTGGCGCGTCTTGCCACGGAGTGGACTCGGAATGAGCTCACGCCCGAGCATTTTGGTTTCCTTCAGTGCCTTCCCGCTGGCCCGATCCAACTGGACGGCTTTCAAATTGTTCACGGCTCTCCACTCGATGAAGATGATTACATCCTCGGGCCGGGCGAAGCATTCCCCTTGCTCAGGAGCCCGGAAACTCGGACCGTTTGCTTCGGCCACACGCACCGTCAGGGCGGATTCATGATTTCCCCCCAGGCACGCTTTCAATCCATCCGCCTCCCCTTAAAGAAAGACGGGCTGATCCTCGCTTTCCATCTGGAAGACCAGGGCCGCTATCTGGTCAACCCCGGATCAATCGGGCAACCCCGGGATGGTGATTGGCGCGCCGCTTTCGCTATCTTTGATTCCGGGCAACACACGGTCGAGTACTTCCGCACCTCCTATGACCTGCCCAGGACGCAAGCGAAAATGCGGAAGGCAGGTTTGCCACAACTGCTCATCCAGCGGCTCGAACACGGCCGGTGAAGCAAGTCGAGAAGTTCGACTCCTTGGCCATGGACCCCTCGACTTCTCGACTCTTGACTCTCGACTTACTCGAATTGCACATAGACGGGCGTCATGGTTGCAGCTGCCTGGTTCCAGTCCACAGGTATGTGCTCGAAGGTGACGCGGAACGCCCTGCTTTCACCCGGCTTGAGGGGTGGCGTGCGCTCGCTCACGGGATGCGCCCTCTCGCGCAGGATCACCTGGCTGAGCATGTCCACGAAGGTCAGATCCAGGTCCAGCCTCCGCACGGTTTTTGTTCCCGCGTTCCTCACCTGTGCGTCCAGGTAAGTCACGTTATCCCCAAGAAAATTCTGCGCCGCGCTCATGTGCAAGTCGGTGAATTCGAGTTGGCGGAAGTAGGCCTTCTGCTCCTCGGTCGGTATAGCGCTGGCGGAGAACTGGGTGGCGCCGTGTGAATGCCAAAAGAACACGACTACGGCAAGGAGCGCCAACATCCCGGCTCCAACAATTAGGATTATGCGAAGTGTTGAAATGCCTTGGTCTTTGAATCGCATCGTTGAAGTGTTTGATCGAGTCAAGAGTCGAAAGTCGAGAGTCGAAAGTCGAGAAGTTCGACTCCTCAATTCCTCGACTTCTCGACTTAGGTTGTCATTCCGAGCGGAGCGAGGAATCTCGCTCTGTGTACGAGTCGACGAGTCGGAGGTCAAGGACTCAAAGGTTGACAGGCTGGGCTCTTCGACTCTTGACTCTCGACTTTCAACTCTCGACTGCTCTACGTCCCGGCCACAGTCAGGCCGGAAATCAGCAAGGTAGGAGAGGCAAGGGCGCTCCGGAACTCCAGGTCTGAGCCCACCATTTCGATGCGAGTCAGCATCTCAGCAAGGTTGCCCGCAATGGTGACTTCTTCGACTGGGTAGGCAAGCTCCCCCCCCTCGATCCACATCCCGCCAGCCCCACGCGAATAATCCCCGGTCACTGTGTTTACCCCAAACCCAATCAGCTCCGTCACGTAAAACCCGCTCTGCACGGAGTGCACGATTTCTTCCGGGGAATAAGGGCCAGCCGGCATATAGAAATTCTTGAGCCCCACACCGGGCGGGCCCGCGATCCCGCGCGAAGCATTGCCGGTGGTCCGCAAATTCAGCTTCCGAGCCGTGTAACAATTCAACAGGTAGTTCTGAAGCACACCCTTTTCCACAACCGGTGTAATGGAAGAAGGTATTCCCTCCCCGTCAAAAGGACGCGAACCGAATCCGCCGGGGCGCAACCCGTCATCCAGGATGGTGACGTTTTCGTTGGCCACCTTCTGGCCCAGCTTGCCGGTTAGGAATGATGCGCTGCGATAAATCGCGTCCCCGCGCACAGCGTCGAACAAATGGCCTAGCAGGGAGCGGGCCGTCTCCGGATCAAAGACCACGGGCACTTGGCAGGTTGAAACCTTGCGCGCTCCAAGCTTGCGCAAGACGCGCTGCGCGGCTTTCTGCCCTACCGCCTCAGGGGTTTCAAGCGCTGCCGCGCCCCGCGCCACCGAATACCAGTAGTCCCGCTGCATGCCCCCGTCCTGCTGGGCGATCGGCGACACGGACAGGGCACAATAAGATGAGCGGTAACTCCCTGCGAAGCCCAGTGAGTTGGCGTAGGCCATCGTCCCCTGGCTCGCCTCGAACCACGCGCCCTCGGAGTTTTGAATCCTCGCGTCGGCCCCCAGCGCAGCTTCCTCGGCGCGACGCGCCAATTGGATCCGGTCCTCGATGGAGAGCGATTCAACATCGCTCGAAAAAAGAGCGAGGTCGCCGGGATAGCATCCCAATTGGCTTGCTTCAGGAAGACCGCTTGCCGGGTCTTCCGAAGTCACCTTGGCCATGGTGATGGTCCGTTCCACAAGCCGCCCAAGAGACTGCTCCGAGAAATCACTTGAAAAGGAACTGGCGCTTCGGATTCCGAGTAAGACACGCAATCCCAACGCCTTCGAGGCCGCCTCCTTCAGGCTTTCGATCTTTCCCAGCCTTAAGGTGGTGGAGAATTCATCCGCTTCGCGCACCACCACGTCGGCCGAGGTGGCACCCGCGCGCTTCGCGCGATCCACCAAATCGCTAGCGATTTGTTCGAGACCGGACATAAGAGCAGTGACTAGTGACGAGTGACTAGTGACGAGCAGGAGTCAGGAGTCAGGAGTCAGAAACCAGGAGTCAGCGGAAAACAGAAAGAGGAGGAGAGCAATTCAGAATTCATAATTCATCATTCACAATTGCCCCAGCACCCAGCCCCCAGTCCCTGTCCTTTCGACTTTCGACTCTCGACTCTTGACTTCGACTGACTTCACTGAAACGATTGCAATCGCCCCAGCGACGTTCCACCCACCGTCAGCCGGCTTACTTTGATGGTGGGAATGCCGACACCCACGGGGACGCTCTGGCCGTCCTTCCCGCAGGTACCAATTCCCGGGTCGAGCTTCAGATCATTCCCCACGGCGGTCACGCGTGTCAGCACTGTCGGGCCATCGCCAATCAGCGTGGCGCCTTTCACGGGCGTCGTCACTTGGCCATCTTCGATCAGATACGCTTCCGAGGCGGAAAAGACGAACTTCCCATTTGTAATGTCAACCTGCCCTCCGCCAAAAGACACCGCGTAAAGACCACGCTTCACCGACCGGAGGATATCCTGCGGATCGTCGTTTCCGGCCAGCATGTAGGTATTGGTCATGCGCGGCATGGGAATGTGCTCGTAGCTCTCGCGTCTGCCGTTGCCAGTCCTGGTGGTTTTCAGGATGCCGGCACTCAGCTTATCTTCGAGATAGCCCCGCAAAATTCCATTTTCAATCAGCACTGTCTTCTGCGTCGGCTCACCCTCATCGTCCACATTCAGCGAACCACGCCGGGCAGGGATGGTTCCGTCATCGACCACGGTACAAAGCTCGGAAGCCACGCGCTGTCCGATGCGGCCACTGAAGGCGGAAATCCCTTTGCGGTTGAAATCCGCCTCGAGCCCGTGCCCGATGGCTTCGTGCAGCAGGATGCCCGGCCAGCCTGGTCCCAACACGACTTCCATCTCACCCGCCGGCGCCTCGCGGGCCGCGAGCTGGACAATGGCCTGGCGCGCCGCCTCGCCAGCAAAATACTCCGGAGAACGCTCGCCGCGGAAGAATTCCAGACCCACCCGACCCCCGCCCCCGCTCGTCCCCGACTGCAACTTGCTTCCCTCTTTGGCGATGGTAAAGACTCCCAGCCGTACCAACGGCTGGAAATCGGTCACCACCCGGCCATCCGAACCCGCAATCAGCACGTGGCGAATCTGGTCTCCAAAGCTGACGCGAACCTCTTTGATGCGCGAGTCGTAAGCGCGCGCCGCGTGGTCCGCGCTCAACACCAGCTCCAGCTTTTCAGCGAGCTCGCCTTCCGTGGCCGGCGACGTCACCGGATAAAAGTTGTGGGCGTTCTCAACCGTGCTCAACCCAACGCTGGAAACGTGCGCAGGCCCGCTGGCAATTCGTGCCGCGATCTTCGCCGCCTTAAGAATTCTCTCCGGCGCAAGGTCATCCGTGTAACCATAGCCCGTCTGCTCGCCCGCCAGTACGCGGATGCCGCAGCCCATCGAAATGCCTTCCGTAGCCGTCTTGACCAGCGATTCGTCCAGGAGGATGGAGGAGGTCGTAGTATGTTCAAAATATAGGTCGGCGTAGTCTCCCCCCTCCGAAAGCGCCGTCGCCAGATATTGCGAGAGGCCAGCTTCCGTCAGCCCGTAGCGGTCGAAAAAAAAGCGTTCAGGATTATCCATGCTTGGTTGTCGTAGCGCCGCCTGCCCCGGCCTGCCGTGGCTCCCGGCGGCATCCTTACCCCCTAGCTGAGACTTGAGCCGTACATTCAGGTGATCGAGGGATTGACCAAAAGTTCAACCTAACATACGCACCAAAGCATGTCAATTTTCGCCCTGGGTCAACGACTTGTTCCCTAGGGGCTGCCTTTCGCGGTTCTGTCCATTGTCCCCCCGTTGGGTTCGATGTCGCACAATAGTTGGGTTTTTGGCCACTTTCTTGGCTTTGATTTGGGTTTATTTGCACTCAAAACCAGTTCGTTTTTGGCCTCTGAAAAGGCCAAGTCCTTTGTTTGCACTAGATCGGTAGGTTCGTTCCGTCAAAATAACATCTTTTTTCAGTTTCCTGCCGATTTTCTCCGTCCGCTGGGTCGATTTCGAAATCCTTTTCCGCGCCCGCTAGCCAGCGCTCTCTTCTGACAACCCACATAGGCTAGCATGTCTCGTTCTTCGCGTCAAGAGCCAAGTGCAGGAGTTGGATTTAAGTTTGTGCGTCAAATGACCGCGGGTGGCGCCGACATCCCGCCTTGCGGGACCGTTAAGAAGCCAGGACAGGCCACGGATAAGGCCACCAACAACAATGGAATCCAAATTGGCGGACGGAAGAAAGGAACAGGATCACAAACGCGGAGGCAAGTTAGACGGAAGCTTCCAAGGGCTGCACGTCCCGAGCGATTTTTTCCGCCTGCTCGTCTTCCGCCACTTCTAGGTCATAGCGAACCTGGAGGTTCATCCAGAAGACCGGCGTGGTTTTGAAATATCGTCCGAGGCGCAGGGCGGTGTCCGTGGTAATGGCGCGGCGCTGGTGGACAATCTCAGCAACCCGTGTTACCGGCACGCGCAGGTCCAACGCCAGCTTGTTCATGCTGAGGCCGAGCGGCTTCATGAACTCCTCGCGCAGAATCTCGCCCGGATGCACGGGCTTTAGTTTCCTGGTCATCCTAGCCTCCTAGTGGTAGTCCGTGATTTCGACGTCGCAGGCGTCGCCCTCCTGCCAAGCAAAACAAGTCCGCCACTGATCGTTGATCCGAACACTGTATTGCCCCTCGCGGTCCCGGTGCAGCCGTTCCAGGCGGTTGCCGGGGAGCGAGTAGTCCCAATGCTCCAGCTTGCCCCTGGATGGGAGCAATTTCACGGTCACGAAGATGTAGCGGTCATAAAGGGACGGGCACCGTAACCTGGACATGCGATCAATCTACGCGCGATGCCGTGCCGATTCAATAGTGATGCGAGCGGGCACGAAAAGCCGCGGACCTACAAAACAGGTCCGCGCTACGCTTGCTCCCTCTGCGATTTGTTTCGATGCCTCCCCCATGCTAAGCTCGATCGCCAAACGTACAGGAGGCCTAGCAATGGACCAAACATCATCCCAAAGGAAGCGCCTGCATGAACTGGTTAAAGAATTCCTCTCGAAGGTGCCTTCGATCACGCAACCGCAATTTCACGAGTTTGATATTAAGCAAGTCTATCCCGACCACAACGACGATCCCTGGCGAATTAAACCAGGAGTCTACTACTTCTCGCTGGACGATGACATCAAGTATGTGGGAAAGGGAAGTTCAGAGTGGGGCTTGGGCTACCGCGTTTATAGAGGACTGAACAAAGTTGGCCTGAAAACTTTCAACCCTCCCGACCCCAAGCCGAAGTGGAGCGACATGCTCAACGATCCAGGAAGCAGGGTAGGAATCTTTGAATTCGATCCGTCCGACTTCTATTGGCCGGTCTCCTTGGAAGCTCTTTTGATTCGCCGCTTAAACCCTGTGCTTAACAAGATCGGCAAGGCTCGTTAGAGCATCCAGCAACACGCTTTTCACCCACTACCCAGGCATTAGCTTCGCTTGACCATCTCCGTGCATGGCCGTTAGAATGGATGATTCAATCTTTCCGTGAGGAAGTGAGAAGAGGGGCCTATGCTTGACGGACCTATCCCGGAGGGGCTTACTTTCGATGATGTTCTACTCCTGCCCGCCAGATCATCAGTCTTGCCAACCGAAGTTGATACCCAAACGAAGCTAACACGCAACATTACTTTGAACCTGCCCATCGTGAGCGCGGCGATGGACACGGTGACGGAATCACGTTTGGCCATTGCGTTAGCTCAGCAGGGCGGCATGGGCATTGTCCACCGAAGCATGCCGATTGATTACCAGGCGGCTGAAGTTGACAAGGTCAAGCGGTCCGAGAGCGGCATGATTGTTGATCCCGTCACCGTGAGCCCGGAGAGCAAGATCTACGAGGCTCAGGACATAATGAAAAAGTACAAGATCTCCGGTGTTCCCGTGACGCGCAATGGCAAACTGATGGGAATCCTCACCAACCGCGATCTGCGATTTGAAACCCGTTTCGACTTGCCCGTCGAACAGGTGATGACTAAAGAGAATCTGATCACCGTGTCGGTGGGCACCACGCTGGATGAAGCGGAGGCGATCCTTCACAAACATCGCGTGGAAAAGCTCCTGGTGGTCGATGAGAAGTTCAACCTGAAGGGACTCATCACCGTAAAGGACATCCAGAAGCGATCGAAATACCCCAATGCCTGCAAGGATTCCCAGGGTCGCCTGCGAGTCGGCGCGGCGTTGGGCGCCACGGGGGACTTCCTGGAGCGGGCGGCAGAACTTGTGAAAGCCCAGGTAGATGTTCTGGTAGTGGATACCGCGCATGGTCACTCCTCTCGGGTGATGGAGGCGGTGCGCCAAATCAAGCATAAGTTCCCTGACGTTGACCTCATCGCCGGCAATGTCGCGACGTTCCAAGGGGCTGGCGATTTGATCCAGTTGGGGGTGGATGGAGTGAAGGTCGGCGTCGGCCCTGGTTCCATTTGCACCACTCGCGTGGTGACAGGAGCCGGAGTGCCCCAGATCACGGCCATCGCGGAGTGCGCTCGCGCCGCGCGCAATTCCGGCATACCCGTCATCGCCGATGGCGGCATCAAGTATTCCGGCGACGTTTCCAAGGCCATCGCGGCTGGAGCCAGTTGCGTCATGATCGGCAGCCTCTTTGCAGGAACAGAAGAGAGCCCCGGTGAATCCATCCTTTACCAGGGGCGCAGCTTCAA
>JBAVYG010000001.1:0-2473 GCA_049698675.1 Terriglobia bacterium | reverse complement strand
TTCTACAGTCGCTATCTGGCCTATCGAGTCCTGGAACTGAACGATCGGCGCGCCACGCCCGCAGAACGGCTGGAAGATGGCCGCGACTTCGTCGTCACCAACAAATGGGTGGTTTTAGGACAACACTTCGCGGCCATCGCAGGGCCTGGCCCGCTGGTGGGCCCAATCCTGGCGGCGCAGTTCGGATACCTGCCGGGAACGCTCTGGATAGTGATTGGGGGTGTGCTGGGCGGGGCGGTACACGATTTCGTCACCCTGTTCTGCTCGGTCCGCCGCGATGGCAAATCGCTGGGTGAGATGGCGAAGGACGAACTCGGCGCGCTGGGTGGCTATTGCGCCCTGTTTGGCGTGCTCGGCATCATGGTCATTCTTCTCGCGGCGGCGGGGCTAGTGGTGGTCAACGCCCTGAAAGGCAGTCCCTGGGGGCTCTCCACCATTGCCATGACCGTCCCCATCGCTCTCCTCATCGGAGTCTACCTGCGCTATTGGCGCCCCGGCAGGGTCCTCGAAGCGTCAATTTGGGGATTCGTTCTGATCGTGGGCGCGGTGGTGGGCGGTCGTTACGTGGCTGCTTCGCCCATGCTTGCGCCTCTTTTCACCTACAATGCCCCAACTCTAGCCTTGATTGTAATCGGCTTCGGTTTTGTGGCTTCCGTACTGCCGGTCTGGCTGCTGCTCGCGCCGCGGAATTACTTGAGCACCTTCGTGAAGCTGGGGACGATTCTGGCGTTGACTCTGGGCATCCTGGCGGCGCGTCCGACCTTGTTGCTCCCGCCCTTAACTCGCTTTACCGACGGAACAGGACCCATCTTCACGGGAAAGGTATTCCCCTTCTGCTTCATTACTATAGCTTGCGGCGCCATTTCGGGATTTCATTCGCTCATCTCCTCGGGGACTACGCCAAAGTTGATTGCCAAGGAGGGCCATGCGCGCATGGTGGGTTACGGCAGCATGCTGATGGAGTCGCTGGTGGCTTTGACCGCCATGGTGGCGGCCGCCGGACTCGAGCCCGGCGTCTACTTCGCGATCAACAGTCCCGCGGGTGTTGTTGGGAGCGCCCCCGAGCACGCCGCGGCGATCATCTCCTCTTGGGGCTTCCCTGTCACCGCCCAGCACATGGCGGACCTGGCATTGAGAATCGGAGAAAAGACCCTCTTTAATCGGACTGGCGGCGCGCCATCCCTGGCTGTTGGCATGGCCCACATCTTCTCCCGCATTTTGGGAGGGTCCCGGTTGATGGCCCTCTGGTACCACTATGCCATCATGTTTGAAGCCTTATTCATCTTGGCCCTTCTCGATGCCGGAACGCGCGTGGGGCGCTTTATGGTGCAGGAGGTTTGTGGGCATTTTTGGAAGCCCCTGGGGAGGACGGGATGGTACCCGGGAGTTATCTTGACCAGCGCGGCAATCGTAGGCGCCTGGGGTTACTTCCTTTACCAAGGCGTCGTTGATCCTCTCGGCGGCATCAACAGCCTGTGGCCGCTGTTTGGAATCTCGAATCAGCTCTTGGCCACTATCGCCCTTTGCGTTTGCACAACCGTTCTCATCAAGATGGGAAAATGGGAGCACGTGTGGGTGACTCTGCTCCCTCTCATTTGGCTGGCTACCGTGACCCTGACGGCGAGCGCCCAGAAAGTATTCCATCCCGACCCGAGCATTGGGTTCCTGTCCCATGCTCGCCACTTGGGGGAGCAGCTTGCCGAAGCGAAAATCCCCGCCGCTCAGATCGCCGAGTCGCAGCGCCAAATCTTCAATGACCGGTTGGACGCCGTCGTCACGGGGATATTCGCGAGCCTCGTGCTACTGATCCTTGCCGAGGCCGGCCGTCAATGGTGGCTCTTCGCACGGCGGCGAAGAAAGCCGGATTTGAACGAGGTGCCCATGGTGGTTTCGAGAATTTCAGCTTAGGGGGCAATCATCGGTTGCCCATGGTCAGCCATCGACGATCAGGTCGCAGGCCGTAAGCGTAGGTAGTAGGTGGTAGGTGGGGAGAAACTCCAACTCAGATTTGAAGGGTGGCGGTCGATAACTTGTGTCTCAAGGCACTAAGCCCTCCGGAGGGACGATGAGCAAAGTTCGAAACAAATTACGCACGCTTTGGGAGTACTTGCGTGAGGTGGCCGGAGATAACGATTACTTGCGATACCGGAACAAAACCCTCGCGAGGGGTGAAGAGCCGCTGTCGCCGCAGGAATTTTATTTGCGGCAACTGCAGCGGAGGTATTCCCGGATTAACCATTGTTGTTGAGAGGAGATAAGGCAAAGGAATCAAGCTTTCGCTCCCTCCCTGGCACAGGCGCTCATGTCATCCTGCAATGGGTCCCACCGGCGTCCGCGAGATGGCGCGGCCGCCAGTCAAATCTGGCGAGGGTTCGCGGCCTGGGCATCCCACTTCGACGGCGGTTTGTTGAAGGGGAGTGATTCCGCCCGTTCATGCTCCCTCTCAGGCGCACCTCGGACCAGGGATTGGTCG